>JACDGB010000170.1 GCA_013815485.1 Rubrobacter sp. | reverse complement strand
GCTCTACGCTGCGGGAAGCCGACGCCTGCTGGACCAAAGTTTGGACCTGACCATTATTAGAGCCATGACCCGGCGCTACGTTCTCGGCATGCTCTTCTACGTCCTGGCCTTTGCGATCTCCTTCGTCAGCCTCGCCGCGAGCCTCGTCCTTCTCGTCGTCCTCGCCTTATTGTTCATTCTCCCGGAAGCGTCGGAACGGACGCCGAAACGACCCTCGCGCCGCTCCCAACGCCGCATCAGATGATCTTCACTACTTCCTGCGCGCCAGATAAACTCCGGCGAGGACAACCGCTGCGCCAAGTATTTGCTGGGGACCGAAGCTCTCGCCGAGGAGGATGACGCCCGCGGTGACGCCGGTGATGGCGACGAGGTACTGGTAGACGAGCACGCGGTTAGCCCCGACGCGGGAGACGCCCTGCTGCCAGGCGGCGAACCCGAAGGCTGAGGAGCATAGCGTCGAGTACAGGGCCGCGAACCACACGGTCCCACTCATGGAGGCAACGTCCACGCGGAGGTCGAGGAGGGCGAGGGGGAAGGCGGCGAGTCCGCCCAGGACCATAGGATAAGCGGCTACGGCCAGCGGCGAGTAACGCCGGAGCAGTCCGATGGAGAGCATGGTGTAGGAGCCCCAGCAGATGGCGGCGGCGAGAATGAGAATGTCGCCGAGCAGGCTCGTCCCGCTCAACTCGAGGCCGCCATAGACGACTGTTCCGACCCCGATCAGGCAGAGCACGACCCCGGCGACGCCCGAGAGGCGTGGTCTCTCAAGCGCGAGAAAAAAGCCAAGAAGCATCCCCCACACAGGGGCGGTCGAGTAGATAAGCGCGGTGTTGGCGGCGGTCGTCAGGCTCACCCCGACGGTAAAGACGGACTGGGTAAACGTGATCCCGATGACCCCGAGTCCGAAGACCGGCAGGAAGTCGCTCCGCTTCAGACGGCTCTCCGGCTCCGTCAGACGCAGCAACAGAAAGAGCAGCAGACCGGCGAAGGTGAAGCGTACCGCCGCGAAGAGGAACGGCGGCACGACCTCGACCACCAGCTTGACCGCGACGAAGTTGGTCCCGAAAAAGAAGACCGTAAGGAGCAGCGATAGCTCGACCCACGCCGAGATTTTTTGCCTATGCTCCTCCAACTAGCGGACGAAGTCCGTATCCCCATCCAGGCCGCCCAGGTAGACGGCTATGAGGCGGGCGGCGTCTTCCAGGTCGGAGAGATCCACGACCTCGTTCGGGGAGTGCATGTAGCGATTGGGGCACGAGACGAGCCCGGTGGCGATGCCGGCCCGCGCGAAGTGGATGGCGTCGGCGTCCGTGCCCGTCGAGCGCGAGCCAGCCTCCACCGTGTACGCGATGTCCGCGCCCCCAGCCGCCGCGATGAGTCTATCCGAGACGATGGGACTCAGGTTAGAAGCCCGCCCGATGACCGGGCCGCTCCCGAGAGCATGGTCGCCATGCTCGTTCTTCGGGATGCCGGGTGTGTCGGTGGCGTGGGTCACGTCCACGGCTATCGCCGCATCCGGGTCGAGGCCGAAAGCTGCGCCGCGTGCGCCATAAAGCCCGATCTCCTCCTGCACGCTCGCTACCGCCACGACCTCGGCGACGACGTTTTCTTGCTCCGATAGCAGACGCAGAGCCTCGAGTACGACGAACGCGCCCATGCGGTTATCCAGGGAGCGGGAGGCGATGCGACCGTTCGGGAGCTCCAGCAAGTCCTGGTCGAGAACGGCCACGTCCCCGACCTCGACCATTTCCTTCGCCTCATCGGCGTCTTTCGCGCCGATGTCGATCCAGAGTCCTTTGATCTCGGAGACCTTCTTGCGCTCATCGGGCTCCATGACGTGGATGGCCTTCTTGCCGACGACGCCGATGACTTCGCTGTTTTTCGCCTGAATTCGCACACGCTGGCCCACGAGCACCTGCGGGTCCCAGCCGCCGACGCCGGAGAAGCGGACGAGGCCCTGCTCGTCTACGTGGGTGACCATCAGCCCGATCTCATCTATGTGCCCCGAGAGCATGACCCGAGGTCCGCCACCGGCATTCAAAGTGGCGAACGAGTTGCCCATCCTGTCGCCCCGGACATCGGCGAACTTTTCGGCCTCTTCCCGCCATAGCTTTGCCACGGCGGCCTCGCGCCCGCTCGGTCCCGGCGTGGAAAGCAGCTTTTTCAAGAACTCGTAAGATGCGTCTCTCATGGTGTCCTCTCTAAAAAAACGAAGGTTGGAAAGAGCGACGATTCGCGCCGCGGTCACAAAATTACTCGAACATTGATCCAGCCACTCCCCATCGGTTTTCCGGCGGGATCCACCTCCTCATATGGGATGGAGACACCGAACGGCCCCGAGAACGGGTTAGGGTCCAGGCGCAGGGCATCTGAATCCTCCCAGACTGGCTCGAAGGTCTCCCCATCGAACCGGAAGCCTCCCGGATATGGTGACGGGTAGCCCGAAGACCCCGGCTCGTTGAGGCACACGAACAGCGAGAGCCCATCACAGAGCCGCAGCAAACCGAGGTTGCGCTCCAGGTTGTCCAACTCTTCCTGGCTCATATCCTGCCGGAGCCGCTCCTGACGCCGGGACTCGGCTCCGGCGAACCGCGTGTCGGTATCGCTCCGTCCGAACTCGCGCATCAGCCTCTCGTAGTGCATGCTGCACAGACAGGCTGCGTAAGCATCTTCCGACTCCAGCCAGTCGAGGCCCTCCGCGTAAGCCGCGACCTTCTCCTCAACCGGGCAATCCACGAACGAGTATGGGCGGTCCGACTCGTCGTTCCACCGAACCGATGAGTCCGGTCCCTTCCAGGCCACGTCGTGGTTTTTGACGGCGAAGACGGCTGGCTCGTAGGGACGTGGGCTCTCCGTCCAGTGCCGAGCGAACTCCCCGGAGACGAGGGCGTGATCGTGTTGCCGGACAAGGACGAAAGAATCGGGGCGCTCGCGTACGATCATGAGGTTGAGCTTATCAGCAAAATAGCCATCATCCATAAGCAGTCAGCAAAAAGGATGCGGCTCGCCACCTCTCGGCGCTCTGCGAAGCATCAACCTGCCGGAACACAGGAAACCGCTGCGCGCATCGTTAGCCGTTTGCGGGCCAGGCGACCAGAGGCTGAATAGATGAATTGCTGACCAGCTTCACAACACCGGTCTCCGGTCAACGGCGAGGGGAGCCTGTATACCGTCCTGTTCAAGAAACGTCTCTTGTGCTTCGTCGAAGTATTCTTCCGGCACGGTGACGAGGATGAGAGCCATGCCGCCGGGGAAGGCATCGTTCCACTCGTCGGCTAGCTTCTCCGGCAGCGCCAGTTCCAGGAGCTTCTTCTGGAGGTGAGGGCGGCGATTGTAGATGATGAGGCCGATGATGGCGGCGAGGGTCAGGACCGCCTGGACGGTGAGACCGGTCGGCAGGTGGACGGCCCCCATCAGGACGCTCACCGCGGTGACGCCGAGATAGGTGCTCGTGAATTCCAGCCACTGCGCCTTCGAGAGGCCCATCTCGACCCGGCGCACCTCAGCTTCGGGAAGAATAGCTTCGATCAAGCGTTCGTCCCGCCGTCGCGCCAGCACGACCATCGAGCTATCGGGCAGGTCCAGGTTCCAGACCCGCCCCTCCAACACTTCGAGCGACCGTAGGTCCCGGACGATGGCGCCGATGGTGTAGTAGCGTGAGTTTCTCATGCTACTTTTTTACCGTGATTCATGATCCGCATCGGTAATCCGCTTCACGCCACGAGCCCCGCCGCCACCAGGAATAGTCCGGCTGTCACGGTACCGATGAGCACCCCGGCGAGTACGTCGAAGGGGTAATGGACGCCGAGGTAGACACGAGAAAGAACGATGAGCAGCCCCGTCAACAAGAAGATCGGCGTGAAGACCGGATACGCCGCCGACAAGGTAATGGCTCCCGCGGCGGCTGTCGCGGAATGGCCGGATGGGAACGAGCTGGAAGACGGTGTTTTTATGAGAGGCGAGATCTCCGTGTCCGACATGAACGGACGGGCGCGGTCGAAGTAGTGTTTCATGGTCTCGGTGACCGTCCACGAGCCAGCGACAGCTCCCCACGGCACGATCAAACTCAACGGCTCCAGGCCAGTGAACAGGAAAGCGACGCCCGCGGTCACGCCCCACGCGAACCCGGCGGCCCCAATGATGGTGAAGACACGCATCACGGACGTAAAAGGCGGCCATTTGAAACGAAAGATCGCCCGGAACAATGCTCGATCTAGATCCTTTATCCTCCTTGCCACGCTTTTCACGTCCGTTCTCGCGTCTCCGTTTCGTGCTCGAAGTTCGACCGCCGGGTATTTTAGTACAGTAGGTAGATGGCGGATGGCTGCTACCATGCGCTCTTTCTCAAGTAGAATAGTTCGGACGTTCGTGGATCCCAGAGCACAGGAGTCAGAGCATGTACAAGGAGCTTATCGGGAAGATCGTGGACCAGGCCAGGAGCGAGGAGGCGAACCTCGTGATCTGGGATCGCAGGGACACTTTCACCGTGGAGTCTGATGACGTGGCTAAGATCGAGGTCGCGGACGATTACCTGCGCGTGGATATGCAGGACGGCAAGGCAAGCGTCTACGTCATGCACGAGTCCATCTACAAGCTAGTCGTGGAGAAAGAACGCTCCGGCAAGAGCCGCTCTGGAACCCGCGCTGGCTTCGGAGTCACGAATAACTAGCCAGCGCGGAAGTCGGGTTTTCTCTTTTCGAGCTCCCGCAGCGAGCGAAGTGCCTCCTGCGACTACGCCTTGATGACCTCCACCCCGCCCCCGGCCCCGCCGCGGGCGACGATGGCCGCGAGCGTGAGCCCCACGAAAAGGCCACATTCGAGGGCGCCGGGGATGCCGCGTATCTCCGCCTCCAGCGCAGCCGGGTCCGGTATATCAGGGAAGAGGCAGTCCACGGTGTAGTGTCCGCCGTCGGTGATGAACGGGCCGGTTTCCTGGCGCATCCGTAGCGTAGGCTCGCAGCCCAGGGATGCCAACGCATCCACCGTGGCCTCCCATCCGAAGCGGTCCACCTCTACCGGGAGCGGTCCCCGGCCCAGCGTGTCCACCATCTTCGAGCCGTCCGCCACTACGACGAGTCCTCCGCTGGAGGCGGCGACGATCTTCTCTCGCAGGAGCGCGCCGCCCAGACCCTTGATGAGGTCGAGGCGGGGGCAGATCTCATCCGCCCCG
>JACDGB010000016.1 GCA_013815485.1 Rubrobacter sp. | reverse complement strand
AGTCTCCGACGACCCGAATGAAATCTGCAAGACCATCAGGGAGAACAGGGTCAGGGCGCTGGACGTGGCCCGCGTCCGCTCCGAGAGGACCGGTGAGCGTTTCTTCATCAACGTGGCGACGGGGGGAATCGGGGCGGAGATCTCCGACGTCAACGACGAAGAGATGAAAAGCCGGTGGGGCAAGCTCTCCTACCTTCGAGCTTATCTGGAGGTCGCCCGGAACTTCGATGCTCAGGAGGTCAAGCTCACTCTCGACGGCGAGGAGCGTCGCGTGAGGGCTGTAAACATAGTCATCGGCAACTGCCGCTTCATCGGGGGAGGTTGGCTCGCCGCCCCTAAGGCCAACCCCGAAGACGGACTGCTGGACGTTGTAGTCATCGAGGATGGAGGACTCAAGGAGATTCTCGCGCTCGCCCCCTCCGCCTTTCTGGAGTCGGATTACCTGGACAAAGAGGGCGTGTTCTCAGCCCGCGCAAAGGAGATCCAGGTCAAGACCAGACCGGGCGGCCTGGAATTCACCGCCGACGGAGAGCTGATCGGGGACGAACCAGCCGTCTTCTCCGTCATGCCCGGCGCCCTGAACGTGGTGGTCGGCCAGGACTACACCCCGGAGCCGGGAGAATGAAGCAGGAGAGCGTCCGCGTACTGTTCTTCGGAGCCGCCGCCGACCGGGCCGGGACCCGCGAGACGGAGATCCTCACGGATGCCGCCACCGTGGACGAGGTCTGGAAAGCGCTGGAGGAGCGCCATCCCGGACTCTCCCCCATGCGCGGCACCCTCGCCTTCGCCGTCAACGGCGAGTATGCCAGGGGCGAGGATCCCGTCTCGCCGGGCGATGAGGTCGCCGTGCTGCCGCCCGTCTCGGGGGGATGAGGATTGTTCGCCATCGTCGAGAAAGCGATAGACGTGGGGGCGCTAGTGTCAGCGGCGCAGAGGTCGGACTGCGGTGCCGTCTCCACCTTCATCGGGACCACGCGGGTTGACGAGTCTGATAGAGCCTCGGTCGAGTACCTGGAGTACGAAGCTTACCGTCCGATGGCGGATCGGAAGCTGGAGGAGATCGGGGCCGAGATAGACGAGCGGTGGGACGCTCGCCACGTCTCCATCGTGCATCGTATCGGGCGCGTGGACCCCGGAGAGGCCAGCGTCGCCATCGTCGTCGCCTCACCACGACGCGGCCCGGCATTCGAGGCGAGCCGCTACGCCATCGAGAGGATCAAGGAAATCGTGCCGATCTGGAAGCGCGAGGTCTGGTCAGACGGGTACGTGTGGGTCGGCAGCCAGGTCGGCACGAGATCGTGATTCGCGCTCCAGGCATGGAAGAGGCCGGGAGCGCGAACGAGTCCCGGCCCAACGAGCTTACCGGCCCACGCTACGGGTTGCGGCGCTTCAACCTCTCGCAGTCTTTATCCACGAAATCGTTCCTCGTGGCGAGGACTCTGTCCCTGCCGCTTCCGCAGTAGATCCTGTCGAAAGTGTCAACGCTCTCCCCTTTTAGGCCGTTTATGAAGTCGTTGCCATCGCCGCCCCGGAGTACATCGATCCCACCGCCGCCATAGATCGCGTCGTCGCCTTTGTTGCCCTCGGCGCGGTCGCCGCCAGGACCGCCGTAGAGGCCCCTGGGCTTCGGACCAGGGTTGGTCGAGTTGGGCTCATCGCTCCCGCTGCCGCCGATGACCGCATCGTTGCCGTTTCCGCCCGAGACCCTGTCCCCGCTAGCCACTCCGTACAGGGCGTCGTTGCCGCCCTTGCCTTCGACCCGATCACTCTTGCTCGTGCCCACGAGCGTTTCCGAGGCTTTCGTGCCTATCACATTGGCTGCGATAGCCACCCCTGCGGAGAGCGCCACCAACAGCGCCACCAAAGCCACCATCATCATCGCTTTTCGCCTCAATTTCCTCTTCCTCCCCATATCATCATGACCTTCATCTCACCCTTCTCACACGCGACCTCACTTGCAATATTGCGGATGACACCTCCTCATTCCTGATCTGACCGCGCATGCGCCAGGATTGTCCCAGACAGGGTGGACGGGGTCCATGTAATTCGCATCTTCGTAAGTCATTGTACTTACTTCCCCTGCTCCACGCGCGATCGGGATCTGGCCGTGGGCTGTTTATGGAGTCCTCTCCAGAGCTTTCCGTACGAGCCCGAGCGTCTCTTCCGCGCAGCCCCACGAGAGCGTCACGCCCGATCCCCCGTGCCCGTAATCGTGGACGCACGGGATCCCATTGTCCAGAACATCCTTCTCCAGGCGAACCTCCGGACGTCCGGGCCGCAGACCGGCCCGGTGCTCCAGAACCTCCGTCCCCGCGAGGCGCGGCTCCAACCGCGCGCAGCGGCGTAGGATGGCCTCGGCGGTCGTTTGGTCCGGCGCAGTGTTCCAGTCTCCTTCCTGCGCGGTCCCCCCGAGGATGCAGTCCTCCGAGCGCGGCACGATATATGTGACGCCCTCGGGGCCGTCTTCATCGAGGATGAAGCGGTCGAGACCGGGGGTGCGGACGCGAACGACCTGGCCGCGTATCGGGACCACGCTGTCGTCCCCCGCCAGCCTTCGCGCCCCAAGCCCCGAGCAGTTCACGACCGCCCGATGCCCACTCGCCGCCTCGGCAAGTGATGAGACGGGACGCACTTCGACGCTCCCTCCGGAGGCGATGAAGCGGTCGAGGAGATATCCGAGATATATGGGCATCTCGATCACCGGCACTGTGAAGGCATGCCCGTCCCGGTAGCCGGGCGGCAACTCGTCCTTCTCGCAGCGACGGACGCCGGGAACGGCATCCATCCACCACGGGTCGGGGGTGGGTTCGCGGTGCAACTCGAATCCTTCGCGCATGATCACGCCGGTTTTCGGGTCTCGGGCGAGTCCCTCGAAGACCTCGAAGGTCCTCCCGCCCCATGCCAGCACGCGATCCTCGGGGTAGGCCCGATATGGGTACCAGATCGCCGCCGCCACGCTGGATGTGGTCTCGCGCGGCATGGCAGCCGTCCTGATGCGGACATCGAAGCCCGATTCCCGCAAGAGGACGGCGGTCGAAAGCCCGATCACACCGCAGCCGATCACCACCACGTCCCGCAAAATTCGTCCCTCCTCGCTCCCGAACACCCACACTATAGCGCGGCCCGCATGACAACCGGCACATGGGAGAACACTTCAGAGAGACGAATTTACTCCACGGGGCCAACGACGGCGGCTATCGCGGAAGATAAAGTTCGTGTATCTTGAGACTAACGCTTGGGGACCCATTAGGGAAACGGAGAAAGTAACGGAGGACGCCAGGAACAGGATGAATCGTCGCATCGGGCTCGAACAGGAATTCTTTCTGGTCGAAGAGTCCGGGTTGCCATCCGTCCGCGCCGACGAGTTTCTGGAGGAGTGCGGGAAGGAGACGGAGAGGCATGGGAGTAGACCGTCCTGCTTCGCCCCGGACTTCGTCAAGGGACTGGTGGAGGTCAGCACGCCACCGGCGCGGAGCCTCGCTGATCTGGAGCGAGAGTACCTGAACAACCTCCGTCTGGCCCTGCGCGCCGCGCGACCGCTGGGACTCAGGCTCTACCCGCTGGGCGCCTACCCGCTGCCATTCGAGCCCGCCATGCGCGACGGGCTGGACTACGAAATGCAGGTTCGCGTGGTCGGTCCCGAGAGGTTCATGCACGCAGGAAGATGCGCTGGAACGCACCTGCACCTGGAGCTCGCGGACGGGGCGGTGGACCCGGCGAGCGGTATCTCCGCAGGCGCGCCGGAGAGCGCGCGAGCGGAGGCGCTCGCACTCCACAACCTGGCGACGGCCCTCGACCCGGCACTGGTCTTCCTGACGCGCTCGTGCCCATTCTATGAGGGACGGATGACGGGACTCTCTCCCCGTACGGTCCACTACCGGGGCGCCGCCGCCTTCGGCTGGGACGGTGTCTATACGGGGCTGCCGCAGGTGGGCGGGCTTCTGATCTACGCCCAGACCGTCGAGCATCTCATACGGCAGCAGTTCTACCGCTATGAAGCCTGGCTCGGGGCGATGGATCGGGCTGGCGTCGAACGCCGACTCTTCTCCGAGGCCGGCAGGGCCGTGCTCAAGCCCGCATGGAACCCGGTGCGGCTCAACCGCCAGGGAACCGTGGAGCTACGCGGCATGGACAGCAACTACCCCGCCGTCACCCTCACGGCGGCCGAACTGGTCGTCGCGGCGGCGAACCGGGTCCGCCGAGAAGGTTTGTCCGTGACCCCGGACGACGAAGTTCGCGCGTTCGAGCTAGATGGGGACGTGCTACGAGTTCCGGGCTTCGAGTACCTGATCCACGCGCTCCTCCGCCGCGCCGTCGCGGGAGAGGCGGATGACCCGGAGATATCCGAATATCTGGACTCCATCCTGGATTTCACCGGCGAAGTTGGACGGCTTGCGACGCTCCGGCGGCAACGGCGCTCCATCGGCGCGTACCAGATCACGGAGTCACGCATCCTGCGAGAGCATGGCTCCGGCGACGGACGCATCTCCGAGGAGGACGGGCTGCGTCTGGTACTGGAAGCGTGCGGCGAGTTGGAGGCGCAGGTACTCGACTATGGCCCGGAGAACATGGCGGCGGCGGACATCTCCCGGACCTGACCGAGGTTATACTCGGTGGCATGGGCAAGGATCGCGTTTCCTCTGGCATGGATTTCGGGGTTCGGGTCGGCGCGGTGATCGAGCGTGACGGAGCATTTCTTCTCGTGCGCCACCGGAAGCCGGACCTGAAACCGTACTGGGTTCTCCCCGGAGGTCGGCTGGAGCCGGGAGAGACCATCCCAGAATGCGCCGTGCGCGAAGTCGCCGAAGAAACGGGTCTTTCGGGAGACTTCGCGGGGATTCTGTACGTGAGCGAGTTCCTGCGGGATGGCCGCCATACGGTGGACGTGACGGCGCGAGTGGACGTCGAACCAGAGGCAGAGGCCATCCTCGGGAGCGACCCGGAGGTCGCGCCGGGGTCGGGGCCGACGCTCTCGGAGCTGCGCTGGATGAGCGTGGACGAGCTGCGTGAGATCGCACTCCTCCCGGACGGGATGAAGTCCCGCCTCCTGACGGACGCCGCGAACGACTTGGATGGTTCCTGCATCTACTTGGGAGCCGCCCGTGACGGGTGACCCGAGGGAGACGCTGTTGCTCGTAACCTTGCAGAACGTGATCCTGGCCGGCTTCACCATCGGGGTGTTCTTCGCCGGGGTATTCGTGGCCCGAAGATTCGGAAGCTCCGCCGGCTACTCACTTTTCTCGCTGGGGTTTGTCCGTCCGAGGGGCGGCTACCTCGGCGGGGTTGGCGTCGGGGTCATGGTTGGCTTCGGCGCGGTGCTCGCCGGCGCGCTGGTGAACGCCTTGAGCATCTCGGTGCTCGAAAGGTTCGGCTACTCGACCGAATCGCGGATGCAGCAGCGTTTCATGCAGGGACTCGAAGGCTGGGTGCGCGAGAGTCCGGAGCTTGCGATACCGGCCATATTGCTCGTGGTCGTGCTCTTCGGACCTGCCGTCGAGGAGCTTGTCTTCCGAGGCGGCGTCTTCAACGGCCTGAACCGGCTGGGGATCTGGATCTCCAACCGCACTGGCGCGAAGAATCCCAGCGTCACCAGAACGCTCCCGTTCGTGATGGCGGCGCTGGCTTCCTCCGGGCTATTCGCGCTGCTGCACCTTGAGCCGGTCCTGGTGGCTTCGCTCCTGATCCTGGCTTTCGTCCTGTGTGTACTCTTCGAGAAGACCGGCAGCCTCCTGCCGCCGTTCGTGGCCCACGCCACCTTCAACTCCTTCGCCGCCACGCTCATCATCCTGAGCGGCCTCGACGCCCTGCCGGTCCCCATATAAACCACCGACGATTATCTCCTTGCGAAATCGTCAAGGCGAGGATAATCAAGGAGTGTCCTGGAAGATACGGGGAAGGGAAACGGATGACGAAGATATCGGTTCAGAGTGATGTGGTGACGCTCATCAACGTGTTCACGGTCGCGCCCGAGGACCAGCAGAGATTGCTGGATGTGCTGGTGGAGGCGACCGAGTCGGTGATAAGTGAAATGCCTGGCTTCGTGTCGGCCAATTTGCACAAGAGCCTGGATGGGACGCGGGTCGTCAACTACGCGCAGTGGCGAAGCAAGGAGGCGTTCGAGGCGATGTTGGAGAACCCGGAGGCGGCGGGGCACATACGGGAAGCCGCCAAACTAGCGGAAAAGTTCGAGCCGCATCTGTACGAGGTCTCGTTCGTTGATGAGGTTCGGGGGTAAGAGGGCAAAAAAGTGCCCCCCGGTTAGATAAGCGCCGGGGGGCCGTACCCTTTTGAGTCTCGCAGGTATCCCGTTTTCTGCACGTCCGCCGTCTACTACAAGAGAGGCGGCAGGAAATAACCCAGGATCCCGCAGGGATTTGGGCGAGCCTAGGTTAGAGCCACCTCTCCCCGAAGATACCCGCGACTACTACTCGATGCGTCTATCTGGATCACCTCCTCTCGCGTGCTTCCAACTTCGTGAAGTTTACTACCCCAGATTGCGTACAGCAAGAAGTTTTTTCAGAACCCCTCTTTGCCTTCCAGACGCTGGCGCAGGATATCGAAGGCGCGGTTGGCGCTCCGCTCCCGTATGGCCTCCCTGGACTTAGCCCAGGCCGTGAGATCCAACCTCTCCGCCCTCGCCCCTTCCGCGTCCGCGAGCCCAACGAAGACGAGCCCGACGGGCTTATCCTCCGTCCCGCCATCCGGGCCGGCCACCCCCGTCACCGAGAGCCCATAATCCGAGCCGGCGGCCTTACGCACGCCCTCCGCCATCGCCTCCGCGACAGGTCCGCTGACGGTGCCATGCTCGACGAGCGTTTCATGCGGGACGTTGACCAGACGTTCTTTGGCCTCGTTGGAGTAGGTGATGAGTCCCTCCACGAAGTAGGCGGAGGAGCCGGGCGCGTCAGTCAGGCGTTTGGCGAGAAGACCTCCGGTGCAGCTTTCGGCGAGGGCCAGGGTCACGCCCTTCTCCCGAAGCAGGCGTCCGACGGCGCTCTCCAGGGTCTCGTTGTCCTCCCCGAAGAAATAGTCGCCGAGGCGGGAGAGGATCTCATCCGCCACCGGCTCTATCTTCCCGGCGGCCTCCTCCGGGGTGGCGGCGCGAGCCGTGATCCGCAATCGCACCTTGCCCTGCCCGGCCAGCGGCGCGACCGTCGGGTCGGAGGCGTCGAGGAATTCCTGGACCTGTTCAGCGAGCGCGGACTCTCCAATGCCGGAGAACCACAGCGTCCGGGAGATTATGGAGCCGTCGGAGCGTTCCCTGACCAGAGGCTCGACCGTCTCCTCGAACATGCCCCGCATCTCCACCGGCACGCCGGGGAAAGTGGCGAAGAGCGTGCCCTCAACCTCCAGCATCGCCCCCATCGCCGTGCCTCGTGGATTGGGGATCAACTCCGTGCCCTCCGGGAAGAGCGCCTGCTTGTAGTTGGAGGGCGTCGGCTTGCGTCCGAAGCGCCTGAACATTTCGTCCACATGCTTTCTCGCCTCCGGGTACTCGACCATTTTGCGGCCCGCGACTTCTCCCAGGCACTCGTTAGTGATGTCATCCGAGGTGGGACCGAGGCCGCCGGTCGTGAGCACGAGGTCGGAACGCGAGGTAGCTTCGCGCATGGCGGCCACGATGCGAGCCCTGTTATCCCCGACGGTGGTGTGCCGGTAGAGGCTCACGCCGAGCATGGCGAGCCGCTGACTGAGCCAGGCCGAGTTGGTGTCCACCAGATCCCCGAGCAGCATCTCGGTCCCGATGGCGATGATCTCCGCGCTGTTTATGTGACCATCGTCTCTCATCAGCGTAGTCTACAATCCCCCGGATGGCAGACCGTAAAACAAACGACGCCACCCTCCGGGAGGCCGGCGAGCTCATCCACACCCGCCTCTCCGACAAACGCTACGCTCACACGCTGCGGGTGGTCGAGACGGTAGAGCGCCTGGCTGCCCTGCATGGCCTCGACGAGTATCGGACACGCCTAGCCGCCCTGCTCCACGACGCGGCCCGCGAGATGGGAGCGGAAGAGTTCCTGCGGTTGGCGGAGGAGTGGAACCTGCCGGTCGGTGAGCCGGAGCGGAAGAGTCCGATGCTCCTGCACGGCCCGGTGGCGGCAGAGATGGCGCGCAGGGAGCTGAGCATCGAGGACGGAGAGGTGCTGGAAGCCATCCGGGTCCACACTACCGGAGCGCCGGAGATGGGGCTGGTCGCGCTGGCGGTGTATGTTGCGGACGCGATCGAGCCGGGCCGCGCCTACCCGAGCGTGGGACACCTCAGGAAGCTGGCCGAGGAAGACCTCCAGGATGCCGCTGCCGAGGCCCTGCGACGCGACGTCGCCCACGACGAGGAGCGGGGACGGGAGACGCATCCCGTGAGCCGGGAGACGCTACGGTGGCTGGAAAGTCAGAGCTGACGGCTAATCGCTGGGTGCTGACAGCACGGTTTCGCCAAGACCTTTCCGCAAAACGCTTCAGATGAGCCCGCCGAGCACCGGGTAAAGCATGAAGATCCCGCTCGCGGTGAGGATAGCCGCCACGAGAGCCACTACGGCCTCTGCGAATCCTCCGGAGCGCACGCCGCCCGGTAGTACCCGGAACCGCCAGCCCAGGGGCCACAGGAGCGGCACGCCCGGCGTGTTCAGGGCATCGGCCAGGATGTGCGAGGCGTAGCCGACCACCAGGGCGATAAACAGGTCGGGGAAAGATCCGAAGAGCAGCCAGACTGACATGAGGAAGAGCGCGAAACCCACGAGCGAGTGTGTCAGGGTCCGGTGGCCGACGGTACGGACCAGGAAGAAGGAAGTGGTCCGCAAGGCCCAGCTTGGGGGGCGTGTGATCGCATTCCACAAAGGGTTCTTGCTCCGGCTGAGACCATTCCCCAGAGTACTGCGCGGGTTGTCCACGTCTGGTAGCCAGGAAGCGAAGACCGCCGCCGGATAGACCCACAAAGGAGGATCGGCGCCGACGAGCAGCGCAGCCCCCGCTAGCGCCCCGATTCCGAATATGGCGTGCGTCGTCGCGTTCAAACCGGGCGAAGTGTAGCAACTCGGTGGTGACGGCGAGCCTTGACACTGGATCCGTCTGGCGAAGGCCACTCTCGTGCGGTTCTCCACTCCGGGTTACGACCCAGCCTTCACAACCCGGTTCCGCGGCATCGAAAAACAAGGGGACTCGGTGGCGCCGCCGTGAGGCTCACCGGATGTTCGCCGGGGCTGACGCCTCGACCATAGCCCGCTGTGAATCGCGGATGAACCGCTTCTGCAACATCCGGGTGAACGGGTAGCCGAGCCAGGCCAGAGGATGGTTGGGCCGCGAGAACGCGAAGACGGCATAATGGACGGAGCCCTCCTCGCGGTCCCACTCGATGGAGAACAACTCCTCGCCCTTCTCCGAGTGACCTGGGAGCGTCCCGTAGGCGAAGCCGAAGCGTTGGATAGGACCGGTTATCTTCCACCGTGTAGACGATGCGCGCGGGGTTGAGCGACCGAAAGCCGAAGTGCCGAACGAGCACGGCGACCACCGAACCGGCCTCGATCCCCGCGCCGGGTGGGTGCAGGCTCGTCCAGCCGAGGCCGAACTGCCGCCAGTCGCGCAGCGCATCCACCGCCCGCCGGTATGCTTCTTCCCCTTCGCCGAGCTTCACCCGGTAGCGATCCGCGACGTATCCCTTCGGAGCGATGCTCGTCCGGGTGGCCTCTATCTCCGGGTAGGAGAACGGGAGGTCTTTCTGCGAGTTGATGAATTGCGCGATGGCCTCATAGTCCGGCTTTCGGAGAAGGAACATCAGCGATCATCCGTCCATAGATTGGTCATGTCTCACGTCCGGATCCAGCCGGAGACGCCGTCGGAGGAAAGGATGACGAAAGCTCTTATCTCCTGTTCGCGCATCCGGCGCAGCGGGCTTTCTTTTGAATCGTGGTCCACCGGCCAATGGTAGTTTCTCCCTTGCGAGAAGAGGGGTTCGTACTTATCACGGATGTCGAAGAGAATTCCCTTGTCGTGCTCGGAATGGTAGGCGACGACGCCCGAGAATACGACGTCGGTGTACTCGGGGCGCTCATCATCCGGGAAGGCGGCGTGGGGGCGTATCTCTCGTTTATCAGCGGATATCGAGTACGAGAGCAACGAGTTGTCGTGGATGGATATGTCCATAGGCGTAGAATTCGTGGCATCGGCGGGTCACGCCGTTCCCGATGAGCCAAAGCCTCCTTCACCCCGTCCGTCGGCTCCGGATTCGAGGAGGTCTACTTCGACGAAGACGGCGTCTCCGGCGCGCACGAGGACGAGTTGCGCGATCCTCATCCCCCGCTCGACGCGGAAGGTCTCCCTGAGGTCGTGGTTGATGAGGGGAATCCGGATCTCCCCTCGATACCCCGAGTCTATGAGACCGGGCGTATTCACCAAAGAGACTCCATGCCGCACCGCGAGTCCGCTCCGTGGCAGCACGAGTCCCGCGTATCCATCCGGGATGGCGACCGCGACGCCGGTCCCGATCAGTGCCCGCTCGCCCGGAAAAATCTCTGCCTCATCTACCGCCCGCAGATCGTAGCCCGCATCCCCGGCGTGCGCCTTCATCGGCACGTTCGCTTCTGGCCGGAGCCGCCGAAATGGGACCTTCAATGGGAGATCTCTGAAACCATAAGGGCCGACATCTTAGCAAGCCGGAGGCCAGGATTCCGGGTCACGAACGCGGTTTCCGGCAGCCCATGAACATCACATTCTGAAACCTGCCGCCTGGAGCCTGATGCCTGCGTTTAAGTGCTATTCTTTGAGTATGGAAGAGAGGAAACAACGTTATCTGGTGACTTCAGCGTTGCCGTACGCCAACGGGCCTTTGCACGTTGGGCAGATCGTGGGGGCCTATCTGCCGGCTGATGCTTTTGTCCGGTATTTGCGGGCACGGGGCGAGGATGTGGTGTACGTCTGTGGCACGGACGAGCATGGAGTCCCGATCACGCTCACGGCGGAGCGGGAGGGGAAGGCCCCTCAAGAAGTCGTGGATTACTGGTGGAAGCACATCAAGGAGACGTTCGAGAGCTTCGAAATCTCCTTCGATAATTTCTCGCGCACCTCGACGCCGCTGCACGCGGAGAACACCCAGCTCTTCTACCGCAAACTCAAGGAGGGCGGCTACATCTCGGAGGCCGAAAGTCGGCAGATGTACAGCCCGACAGAGGAGCGTTTCCTGCCGGATCGGTACGTCGAGGGGACGTGTCCTGTGTGCGGCTACAAGGAGGCGCGGGGCGACCAGTGCGACAATTGCGGCTCGTGGTATGAGGCTTATGAGTTGATCGAACCTCACTCGAAGGTCACGGGAGGACCTGCGGAGGTTCGGGAGACGACGCATCTGTACCTGGATCTCCCGAAGTTCTCCGACCGCTTGAAGGAGTACATATCCGGGCAGAAGCACTGGCGCACGTCCGTGAAGAACTTCATTCTCGGCATCATCGAGAGCGGGTTGGAGAAACGTCCGATCACCCGCGACATCCAATGGGGCGTCCCGGTTCCGGAGCCGGGCTTCGAGGACAAGCGTTTCTACGTGTGGTTCGATGCCTGCATCGGCTACGTCTCCTCCACGATGGAGTGGGCGAAGATGATTGGCGAGCCCGACTGCTGGCGCGAGTACTGGCAGGAGCCGGACACCAAACTCATCCACTTCATCGGCAAGGACAACACCGTGTTCCACGCCCTCGTCTGGCCCGCGCAACTCATGGGCGTGGGCGAGGACGAGGAGGAGCCGTTCGTGCTGCCCAACGACGTGCCGGCCAACGAATTCATGAACCTGGAAGTCATCGTGGACGGCGAGCGGCGGGCGATGCAGATGTCCACCAGCCGCAACCTGGCGGTGTGGTTGCATGAGGCGCTGGAACGTTTCCCGGCTGACCCGTTGCGGTTCTATCTGGCTTCGACGCTACCGGAGACCGGGGACGTTGTATTCTCGTGGCGGGATTTCCAGAGCCGGGTGAACAACGACTTGATCGGCACCCTCGGCAACTACATTAACCGCAGCCTCTCGTTCACCGAGAAATACTTCGACGGGGAGATCCTTCGTCCCAATGATTTCTCGGAAGAGACGAGCGAGGTCTTCACGGATTTCAAAGCTCTCGAAGCCCGCTTCGAGGAGCGGATGCGCGCCCCGCGCCCGCGCGACGCGCTCGGGGAGTTGCTGGCGATGGGAAGACGGGCTAACCGATTCTTCGACGCCGCCGCCCCGTGGAAGGCTCGCAAGGAAGCCCCGGAGAAAGCCAGGGCCGACCTGTACGCCTGCTGCGTGCTGCTCGGTTCCATCGCATACCACATGGACCCATACGTGCCAGGCGCCGTCGCGCGGCTCGAAAAATTCTTCGACGGTCCCATCGCCCGTGTCTCGGACCTCGATGGGATGCCAGAGAGCTATCGGGTGACGGGCGCGAAGCCGCTCTTCAAGCGCATCGAAGACCCCGAGGTCGCCGACGCCGAGGAGCAACTCGCAAAGGCCGCCACCGGCTAACCGAACCGGTCAGGTCTTTACTGGCTTCACGCGCAGCGAGAGAGTGAAGATCAGGAGCCCCGCCACCGCAATGGTCCCCAGAGCCAGACGCAGCCCGAAGGCTTCGGCGAGACCGCCCACGATCACAGGCCCCAGCAGGAACCCGCCATATCCGAGGGTGGTAACGGTCGAGATGGCCGCGCCCGCCCGTCCGGGGGCGAGGTCGCCGGCTAACGAGAAGGCTATGGGCACCACGCCGGAGAGGGCCAGCCCCACCATCAAGAAACCGGCGACGACGAGCAATGGTTCCGTTGTGACGAGCGCGAGCGCCATTCCGCCCGTCGTCAGGAGGCCCGCTCCGAGGAGGGTCCGGCGATCCCCGAGGCGGGCTATGGTTCCGGCGGCGGCCAACCTTCCTGCCGCCATCGCGCCGTAGAACACGGCGACTCCCGAGCCGCCGAGCAGCGCGGGCAATTCGAGCGTCTGCCGCAGGTAAACGCCCGACCAGTGCTCCATCTCTCCTTCGGCCAGGAGGCCCAGCGTGGCGATCACGGCCAGCAGCATGAGAGGCAGGTTGCGGTAGAGTCCCAGGGTTCCGGGTTTCCCGCCGTGCTCGCCTTCTTCGGATGGGCCGTCCGAACTGGGGAAGTGGGCGGTTGCGAAGGCCAGGATCATGGCCCCCAGCGGCAGCAGCACGCAGAGGTACACGAAATGGTAATCCACGCCGGCCTGGAGG
>JACDGB010000169.1 GCA_013815485.1 Rubrobacter sp. | reverse complement strand
GCTACAACGAGGACGCCGCGCGAGGAGCGGTGGATAACCTCGCGGGCCAGTTCCAGCGGGACCCAAAAGACGCCACATTCCGGATCGCCGAGGAAGGCAAGGTCGAGGTCCAGGATGGACAGGAAGGCCGCGTACTGGACAAAGAGGAGACGCTCGCCAACCTCGACCGGACCCTCATGAGCCTCGGCGACGAGGTCGAGGTAGCGGAAGGTCACGCGCCCGAGCCCGATATCACCACGCAGCAGATCGAAGACGTCAGGCCGACGAAGATGATCGGGGAGTACCAGACGGACCTGCTTTGGGACTCGAATCCGAGCCGCAAATCCAATATGAAGCTCGCGGCCGGCGCCGTGGACAACACACTCCTGAAACCCGGCGAGACGTTCTCGTTCAACGAGATCGCCGAGCCGCTGCAATACGAGAAGGCCAAGACCTTCTCCGATGGCGGCGTCGGTTTCGCCAACGGCGGCGGGCTGTGCCAGGTATCCTCGACCCTGTACATGGCGGCCCAGTACGCGGGGCTGGAGATCGTCGAGCGCAATCCCCATTACGCGGTGTTGCCGTACATAAAGCCCGGCTTCGACGCCACGATATGGTTCGGGGACGAATACGGTTACGGCATCCAGGATATGAAATTCAAGAACACGACCGACGGGTACGTCCTGGTCCGGGAGTTCGTGGATGAGAAGGGATTCCTGACGGCCAGGATCTACGGTCGCCCGACCGGATTGGAAGTAGATATGCGGGCGGAGAAGATCTTCGAGGACACCACGCGCGGGATCAAGTGGATCACCTACAAGAAGGTCACGAACGAGGACGGAGAGGTGATCCAGGACGGCGTCCTGCACACGGACATCTACAGCTACAACCCGGCCCCCCCAGAAGGAGTCCCCCACTTCGAGACCAGCACCCCGCGGGTCTCCGGATGGAACGATCCAGGCAACACCACCGGCTGGGCCGAGGTGCCGGAATAACCCGGCCCAGCCACGCTTAATGTCTAGCTACGCTATTCACGCAACTTGGAGAACCGCCGCCCGAACGTCCGGGCTCCCGGAGGGATCTTGAAGGTCTCTCCCAAAGGCAAGACGCCCCTCTCCCGTTCGGCGCGGCGTAAGCGGCGTCGGCGGCGACTGTTCCCCGTGGCCCTGATCGCGGTGTTCCTGGCTGGCGGTTTTTACGTCCTGGACCAGACGCAAGACGGCACCCTGAGCCGCGAGATATTCTCCCAGTCCTCCGAACAGGAAGTAGGGCGAGAGGCGGCAAGGGCGGATTCTCCTTCTGACAAATCTCCTTCCAAGAAAGAGAGCGCGGAGAAGGAATCAGCTGGGAAGCCGGAGCCGGCCAAAAAATCTGGGCCGCCGCCCGTGCCGGAGGCGGCTGAAAAGACACCGGAAGGGGCTGCCTACTGGGCGGTAGCTTCGGAGCTTCCTGGCGTAGGGCCGGAGAGCGTTCGAGCGGTCTACCGGAGCAAGCTGAACGACGACTGGGCTTCGGTGCATATAGTGGCTCCCGGGGAGACGACGATTCCATCGGGGGAGGAACCGTTCTACGCGGTGTTCGTGCAGCGGGATGGTGATGCTTGGAAGGCGGAGAAGTCCATTCGGGCCGACGAGCCGGACTATGCCGCCAACGAGGTGGTTCCGCTGGCGGATATCCCGAAGGACCTGGTTCAGTATCTCTACGTCAGGAACGTATTCGCCGCAGAGGTCCCGGAGCCGCGCCAGGAGGAGTTGGATCTGGATGCTCTGCCGGATGCGGGTCCGGCGATGTTCCCGAATCCGGAGCCGGTCTCGGAAGGCGTGCCGGATCCGGAGCGCGAGCAGGTGGAGGAGACGCGTCAGCGGATGAGCGGGAGGATCGCGGAGTACGATGGGATCTCCGGCGTCTACGTCCGTGACCTGGATGGGAATTATGGCTACGGCGTGCGACCGGATGAGCAATTCTTCGCCGCCTCCGTCATAAAGATCCCGGTCATGGTCGCCGTGTACCGGAAGGTGGAACAGGGTGATCTGGAATTCTCTCAGCAAGTGGAGATCCAAGACACAGACTGGGCCGCCGGGGCCGGATGGTTGCAATGGGAGGAGGCCGGGACCCAGCATACAGTAGGAGACCTCCTGAACCTGATGATGACCCAGTCAGACAACGTCGCCACCAACGCCCTGGTTCGCACCGTGGGCGGCCCGGAACACATCAACGAAACTGCCCGCTCGCTTGGCGCGACGGACACCTTCCTGTACCAGAAACTCAGCAGCGAACGGGGTGTTGTCCCGACGCTCGACAACCGGACCACGCCCCGCGACATGACGGCCATGCTGGAGAAGGTCGCGGACGACGAAGCCGCGAGCCCCGAGAGTTGCGAATACATGATGGATCTCATGTACACCAACGAGCTTGACTGGTGGCTGGACGCCGGATTACCGGAGGACGTGTACGCCGCCAACAAGGCCGGATGGCTCTACAAAGTCTACAGCGACGTGGGTATAGTCGAAGCCGACGGCCGCCGCTACGTCGTCTCGATCATGAGCAAATACGGCCCCGAAGACGTGAACCAAGGAGAGCTGCTCATAGAAGACCTCTCACGAACCGTCTGGGAGGGTCAGGCCGAAGAAGCGCAGGAAGAAGGAGACTCCGGGGACAGCGGCTCGTGAAGCAGCTTGTCAGCATTTCAGCTTTTTGTCCTCGCTGAACGCTGACGGCTAATTCTCCGCTCCGGCCTTTCTGCGGCGCAGCAGGACGAGGGCGGACCTGAGTTCCTCCACCCGGAGCAGGTAAGCCGCCCCGAGGTAGGCCGCGAGCGAGGCTCCACCGATGCCGGCGAGGATCAAGAGCCTTTCGGGGAAGCTGGCTCCCACGCCGAAGAGAGCGGTTCCGGCCCACGCCACCACGTACATCACGGCTCCGGCGGCCAGGATGCGGATTGCGGAGTTCGAGAGGCGCCGACCGTCTATCCTTTTTATCTCCCGCCGCGTCGCCACGAGGCTCAACGCGGCCAGCACCGCGTAGGCCGCTGAAAGCGCGATCACCACGCCTACTATTCCCAGGACACGCGAGAGACCGTAGGCGAGGCCCGCGTAGAGCACGAAGATGGCGACGTTCAGGAGGGCGGGGGTCACGGTATTCTGGCGCGAGTAGAACGCCCGCACGAAGAAGAAGTACGCCGAGTATCCTAGGAGCCCGACTGAATAGGCGACGAGCAGAGTGGACACTTCCAGCGTGTCCTGCGCTCCGAATTCGCCGCGTTCGTAGAGCAGGCCGACGATTGGCTCGGAGAGCGCGACCATGCCTACCGCCGAGGGAACCACGACGAAGACCATCGTGCGCAACCCGAACGAGAAAATATCCCGGTAGCCTTCGGTATCTCCGCGGGCGTGCTTCTCGGATAGGTCCGGCATGAGGGCGGTGGCTATCGCCACGACGAAGACGCCATAGGGTAGGGAGAAGATCACGAAAGCGTAGCCCAGCGCGGCGACGGCCTTGAACTGGGTGGCGAGGTACGCGCCGAACCCCTGGAAAGCGACCGAGGCGGCCACCAATACGACCATCGGCCCAGCGAGCCGGGCTGTGGACAGCAACGCGGGATGGTTCAGCCTCGGGCGAAATCGGTAGCCGAGAGCATACATCGTCGGGACCAGAGCCAGCGCCATCACGACGACCCCGAAGGTGGTCCCGAAACCGAGCAGATACACGGCGGCGCCGTCCGCGCCACGCTCGGTCAGCAGCCAATATCCGGCGAACGAGGCCATGACGATGAGGTTGTTCAGTACGGGAGCGAAGGTCGGCAGGAAGAAGCGCCGGTGAGCCTGGAGGACGCCGGTGGCGACGGTGCTGACGCCGTAGAAGAGCATCTGGAAAACGAAGATCCTGAAGAATAGCACCGCGAGGTCCGTCGTCCGCTCAGCTCCGCCGGGTGAAAGCTCATCGGCGGCGCTCCAATCCGTGAAGAGCGTCACCAGTGGTTCGGCGAACACGGCTCCGGCGAGGGCCAGCGCCACCATCAGCGGCAGTATCAGGGTTAGCAGAGCGTTGGTCAGCCCTCTGGCGTCCTCTTCGCCGTGGGTCGTCATGCGATCCACCAGCACGGGGATGAAGATGGAATAGAGGATGCCGCCCAGGAAGAGCTCGTAGATCAGGCTCGGAAGCAGAATGGATATGGCGTAGGCATCGGCCACGACGCCTATCCCAAGCGCCGCGGCCATAGCCATCAGCCGCCCATACCCGGTAATCCTCGAGAGGACGCTGGCCGCGGAGATGGAGAGCATGGATCGCAGGACAGCCGCCATGGCGGCATGTTACTACAGCGTCTCGCCGCCTCGCCGGGCGTCTTCGAGGAGCCTCACGACCTCTTCATCGGAGGTTTGATCGAAGTCCCGATACCAGTAGCCGATGGCCCCGAGATCCGGGGTAATCTCCAAACAGACGAGGGCGTCTACCTCGGACCTCATCCACCCCGCCGTAGCAGCCGCGCACACGGGGACGGCGAGGACGAGTCGCTTCGGTTGCATGCGCCTGAGAGCCTCTATCGCGGCGCGAGCCGTGACGCCGGTGGCGAGGCCATCATCTACCAGGATGGCGGTTCGGCCCCTGACTTCCGGCGGCGGACGTTCACCCCGGAAGCGCAGCAGGCGACGCTCCATCTCCTCCGTCTCCCTCCGCGTGACGCGGTTCAGATAATCCTCGGAAATGCTCAGAGCCCGCACGGCGGCGGTGTTAAGGACGCGCACGCCGCCTGGCGCGACGGCCCCGATGCCGAGTTCGGGTTGGTCCGGCGCGCCAAGCTTGCGGGCGACGATTACATCCAGCGGCGCGCCGAGGAGGCGTGAGATCTCATACCCCACCGGCACCCCGCCCCGCGGCAAGGCGAGGACTATGAGACTTTCATCCCCGTGCCGACCCAACCGTCCAGCGAGCCGCCGCCCAGCGTCCGCCCGATCCTCGAAGATTTTTGCTCCGCGAGACATCTTCAGCGGCTAAAGTCCGGCATGCCTGCTATGAGCCGGGCTCTCCTCCATCGAGGGGTTCCAGCGGGTCCTCGACCGGCGCGTTGGGATCGAACTGGTCCGGCTCGACGCGGTTGGAGCCGCACCTGGGACAGGTGAGAACCTCCTCCAATTGCGGAGAATCGGCCTCCGCCCAGTGTTCGGAGAAGACGTTGCCGCACACCGCGCGCACGAACCTGGCA
>JACDGB010000015.1 GCA_013815485.1 Rubrobacter sp. | reverse complement strand
CGTGAGCGGAATTTCGTACCCGACCTTCGTTTTGTCGTGGTCCACCCAGGCGTCGGGGACGTAGGGCAGCACCTCCTTGTCCATGTAGTCCCGGATCGCGGCGCGGCACGCGGGCGACTTCAGTCGGGCGGTGGGATCGGCCTCGTAGGCGACTGATCCTGCGGGGAGCAGGACGTTCTCGTGGTCGCGCAGCTCGGGGTCGGGCAGGGGATCGCCTCTGCGGTCGGTGATGACCGGGGCTTCGGGGTAGCGGACGGCGAGCGCATCCCAGACGGCGTTCTCCTGGGCGCGGGTCAGGCCGAAGCGCGCGAAGACCGGGGCGAGCTTCACGGCGAGGGATTCCCGATCCGTGCCCGAGAGACCGGCGTCTTCGGCGAGGGCGGAGACGAGGAGTTCGCGCTGCTCGCCGTCCATCTTCGAGAGCTTTCGCTCCGAGGAAACGGCGGCGAGGGTCTCTTCGGTTATCTCCCATCGCAGGCGGAGGGGACGCTCGACGGTTATTCGCATCGCGCCGAAGGACTCATTCGGCAGGATCTTGACGCGCTCGTTCTGCGTGAAGTCTCCGTAGAGATGCACGATGTCGGCTATCTGCTCTGCGCTTATCCGCTTGCGTTTCTCGCCGAGGGACTTTCGCATCTTCTCCCACGAGCCGCGGGCGTCAATGAGTTGGACTTTGCCGCGGCGCTTGGGGGATTTGCGGTTGGTGACGATCCAGAAGTAGGTGGAGATGCCGGTGTTGTAGAAGATCTGGTCGGGGAGGGCGACGACGGCTTCGAGCCAGTCGTGTTCGAGGATCCAACGCCGTATCTCCGACTCCCCCGAACCAGCGGCCCCAGTGAAGAGCGGAGATCCGTTGAAGACGATGGCGACGCGCGAGCCGCCTTTCTCGACGGGCTTCATCTTGGAGATCATGTGCTGCAAGAACAGGAAGGAGCCGTCGTTGATGCGCGGCAGACCGGCCCCGAACCTCCCGGCGAACCCTTGCCGCTCGTGCTCGTCGTCCACGCCGTCGCGGACCTTCTTCCACTCCACGCCGAAGGGCGGGTTGGCGAGCAGGTAGTCGAACCTCTCCCCCGCGTGCCCGTCGTGGGAGAACGAGTTGCCCTGGACGATGTGGGCGACGTTCGCCGGGTCCTTGAGCATCATGTCCGAGCGGCACACGGCGTAGGTTTCGGGGTTGAGTTCCTGCCCGTAGACTTCGAGGCGGGCATCCGGGTTGCGGCCGCGCAGGTACTGCTCGGAGACGGAGAGCATTCCACCCGTGCCGCACGCCGGGTCGAGCATCGTCTTGACCGTGCCCGGCTTGCTCAAGAGGTCATCGTCCTCGATAAACAGGAGGTTCACCATCAACTCGACTACCTCGCGCGGCGTGAAATGCTCCCCCGCGGTCTCGTTCGACAACTCCGAGAACTTGCGGATTAGCTCCTCGTAGATGTAGCCCATCTCCGTATTCGAGACGTTCTCCGGCCCGAGGTCTATATCTACGAACTTGCCAAGCGTCAGGTAGAGAAGGTTCGAGGCGTCGAGGCGTGTGATCTGGGCGTCCAGGTCGAATTTCTCGAAGACTTCCCGCGCATTCCCGGAGAATCCGGCGATGTACTGGCGCAACTGGTCGGCGGCGTTCGCTGGGTCATCGAGCACCCGTCGCAGGTCCAGGGAAGAGGTATTGTTGAACTGCACGCCGGTGATACGGTTGAGGATCGGGGCTATGTTGGATAGCGTCTCCGGTAGCCCCCGGCGCTTTTCAAGTACCCGATCCTTCGTCGGGGCCAGGACCCCATCCAGGCGGCGCAGCACGGTCAGGGGCAGTATCACCTTGCCGTACTCGCTCCTCTTGTAGTCGCCGCGCAACAGATCCGCGACCGACCAGATGAAATCGGCGTGATTTCTCGCCTCGCGGGGCACGCTTACCGAAGCGAGGTCAATGCTACCCCGTGGCCGACTGGCATCATCTCTTTTCACTGCCCCTCCAAAACGGACGCACCATCACGAATCCCCGAACGCCCGCCATGATACCAGCCGACACGCTCTCACCGGAGCGTGATCCCGGCTAGAATTATCCCGCTAGCCGGAGGATGATGAATCGGAGGAGCTTTGAGCGATCTGGAGAGAAGCGGCGAGCATCGGGAGATCCAGCACCCGGAGGAAGACTCGAACAGCGGTCCTTACGTGCTGCTGGCTCTGACTCTGGCCTTCGCGGGCTTCGGGGTGTCCATCGGCATCACCTCGGGAGTGCTCGTGCCGGTCTTCGTCTTCATGTTTCCCGCGCTCGTTCTGCTGGCCCTGGGGATCTCGAAGCTCCAACAGAAGAAGCAGACATCCATCTCCCCGAAGCTCAAGACTGAGCGGGAGCTTCTCTCAGCCATCCGGGAGAACGGCGGCAACATCACGCCCGCCGAGGCGGTGATGGAGACCTCGCTGACGGTGCGGGAGGCGGATCGGATGCTCTCGGAGCTCGCCTCCGGAGGACACCTCATGGTCGAGGGCCGCGAAGGGTCGCTGTTCTACGCGCTCCCCCGCCGCGCCGGCCCGCAACTCGAAGGCCGGGAGCAGGAAAGCTAGCCGTCTGGCGTCACACCACTCGCCAACGCCGCTTTCAACCCATCGTATTCCATGACCGCCGGGAGGTTGACGGGAGGCTCAGGAGCGTTGTCCCTTTCCCGCAACGCTAGCTGCCACCATCCCACGTCGTGCCACGCGCCGAGCTTGTAGCCGGCTTCGCGGTACACCCCGACGGGCCGGAATCCGAAGGACTCGTGCAGGCCGACGCTTGCCGGGTTGGGGAGCGCGATGCCAGCGTATGCGTTGTAGAAGCCTTGCATGACGAGAATGGAGACCAGGGACCGGTACAGGGCGCGGCCAACGCCCGCGCGCCGCTCGTCCTCATGGACGTAGGCGGACACGTCAACGCACCACTGGTAGGCGGCCCGCGAGTGATGCTCGGCGGCGTAGGCGTAACCCGACACTCGTCCCCCGCGTTCGAGGACCAGCCAGGGGAAGCGTTCCAGCGTAGTCACGATGCGACGGCGCATCTCGTCTTCGGTAGGCGGTTCGGTCTCGAACGAGATGATCGAGCCGTTCACCGCCGGAGCGTAGATGGCCGAGACTTCCGCGGCGTCGTCTGTCGTGGCGAGCCGTATAATCGGCCTCCCGACGCCCGAACCTCCCACTACCGTCAGCGGCACTTCGTCCCGAGAAACTCCGTCATGGCCTCGCCTGACAGCGGCCTGGAGCCAGGATCGGGGCCTGCGTCACCTGTTTTCCTCTCATGCTGGTTTGGCTGGTCGTCCAGTGGCATCCGGTAAACCTTTAGTGCCCGGTGAAGCGCGGCTCACGCTTCTCGAAGAAAGCCGCGACGCCCTCCCCGTGGTCAGCCGTATACCCGAGGGTGGACTGTCCCTCCGCCTCGCGTTCGAGGGCTGATCGTAGATCACCCTCGAAGCTGGCGCACATAGCGCGCCGGGTCCCGGCCAACGCCCGCGTCGGCATGTTCGCCAGACGATCCGCGCGCGCCGTAGTCTCTTCCCCCAGCTTCTCGTCGGGGACGACCCGATTGACGAGCCCGATGCTCAACGCCTCTTCAGCGTTCACGGCGTCGCCGAGCAGGCTCATCTCCATCGCCCGTCCCAACCCGATGACGCGGGGCAGATAGTACGTCACGCCCGCGTCGGGCATTAACCCTATCTTCACGAAAGCGACGGAGAACTTCGCGCTCTCCGCGGCGATGCGAAGGTCGCAGGCGAGCGCAAGCCCGAGCCCCGCTCCGTAGACCGGGCCATGCAAAGAGGCGATGATCGGCTTGTCCATCGCGGAGATCCTCTCCACCGATGGCGCGAACGTGCGGCGCAGGTACTCTCCGAGGTCGGGCGGCACTCCGTTCTCGCGCACGAGGTCTTCTCCCCGCAGGTCCGCGCCAGCGGAGAAACCCCGGCCCTCGCCCCGCAACACGACGCAGCGAACGTCATCGTCCGAAGCGGCTTCGTCCAGGGCGGCGTGGAGGTCCCGGTGCAACCCGCCGTCGAAGGCGTTCAGCCTCTCCGGGCGGTTCAGGGCGATGGTGGCGACGCTATCCGCTTTCTCGAAAAGGACCGCTTCGTACACGATTCTCCTTCTATCCGGGGGCGGGGGCACTTTCGCTCGATGAATCCGCGTCGAGGTCTCTCTGGTACGTCTCCCTACCGGCGGAGATGGCGATGAAGGAGATCAGGGCTACGACCGCCATGTACAAGGCGATGAAGATGGAGCTTCCAGTCTGCTGGAGAATGGCGGTCGCGATAATGGGGGCGAGCCCGCCGGCGGCGACGGTGCCGAGCTGGTAGCCCATCGTCGCGCCGGTGTAGCGCACGCGGGTATCGAACTGCTCGACGAAGAACGCCGCTATGGGACCGAGGTTCATGCTCTGGAACACGGTTAGCAGGAGATGTCCGCCGAGCATCAAGGCGTAGTTTTTAGTGTCGAGCAGCGGGAACATCACGAAGCATAACGTGCCCATGCCTGCCGCTCCCGTCAGGAGCATCAGCTTGCGTCCGACGCGGTCAGAGAGCGCGGCGAAGAGGGGCATCATCAGGAAGCTTGCGATACTGGAGATTATGATAATGCTTATCATCAGGTTGCGCGGGAGCTTCAAGGTCTCCTCGCCGTAGGTGAGGGTGAAGGAGATCAGGATGTAAAACGTCACGTTCTGGGCCAGATATGCTCCCGCTACCACGAATAGTTGCTTGAGGTTGTTTCTGAATACCTCGACGATGGGCACCGCGACGGCCCCGCCGGCCTCCCTGAGCCTCTGGAAAGCCGGGCTCTCCAGGATTCGCAGCCGGATGAAGAGACCCACCGCGACGAGCAAGATGGAGAGCAAGAACGGAACCCGCCATCCCCAGGCAAGGAACTGCTCCTCGGGGAGCGAGGTGACAAACAGGAAGACGATGGAGGAGAGGATCACGCCCGCCGGAATCCCCATCTGCGGGAAGCTGCCGTAGAAGCCGCGCCGTCCCTCGGGCGCGTGCTCGACGGCCATCAAGACCGCCCCGCCCCACTCGCCGCCGAGCCCGAGTCCCTGCAAGAAGCGCAGCGCGACGAGGAGGATGGGGGCGGCGATCCCGATCTGGTTCTCCGTCGGCAACAGCCCGATGGCGAACGTGGCGAGTCCCATCAAAAGCAGCGTGGCGATGAGCATGGACTTGCGCCCTATCTTGTCTCCGAAGTGCCCGAATACCGCTCCTCCGATGGGGCGGGCCACGAAACCGACGGCGTTGGTCGAGAGGGCGAGTAGGGTCCCAACGAGCGGCGCGTAGCTCGGGAAGAAGAGCTGATTGAACACGAACGACGCCGCCGTGACGTAGATGAAGAAGTCGTACCACTCGATGGTCGTGCCGAGCAAACTAGCCGCCGCCACCTGCCGGATCGAAGCCGTCCTCCCCTGTTCCTCTCCGCCGACGTTCTCCAAGATCCGCCTCCCATCGTCGCTATCGTATATTCCCGCCGGTCAGGGTAGAAGGGCCGCGCCTTCAAGTCAAACGCTGTCAGCCTGACCTACCCGAGATTCCCGGCAAGCTCGGCGAAACGGTCGAGGGATCCGGGGTTGGAGAGGGAGTCGCGGCTGGCGGCTTTTTCGGGGGACTGCCCGGACAGGATCTTCTTTACCGGGACCTCAAGTTTCTTGCCGTTGAGGGTGCGCGGGATATCGGGGACGGCCAAAATCTCATTTGGCACATGTCTCGGCGAAGCATTCTCCCTGATGCTCTTCTTGATCCGGCCCTTCAATTCATCGTCCAGTTCCGCGCCTTCTTCGAGGACGACGAAGAGAGGCATGAAGGAGTTTCCATCTTGCTTCGGGATGTCCACGACGAGGCTGTCGGCGACTTCTTCTACCTTTTCGACGGCGGAGTAGATCTCGCTTGTCCCCATCCTGACGCCGCCCCGGTTGATGGTGGAATCGCTGCGACCGTAGATGACGCAACCACCGTGGGGTTTTATCCGGATCCAATCCCCGTGCCGCCAAACACCAGGATACTTGTCGAAGTAGCTGTCGCGGTACTTTTCACCATCCTCATCTCCCCACAAATAAAGCGGCATCGAAGGCATTGGCTCAGTGATGACGAGTTCCCCAACCTCGCCGACGAGGGAAGCTCCATCCTCGCCGAATGCCTCGACCTTCGCCCCGAGCGAACGGGCCTGGAGTTCTCCAGCCCACACAGACAATACTGGAACACCGCCGATGAAGGCGGTGCAGAGGTCGGTGCCGCCGCTGGTGGAGAAGAGCCAGAGGTCTTTCTTCACATGCTCGTAGACCCACTCGAATCCCTCCGGCGGGAGCGGCGAGCCAGTGGAGCCCATGCTTTTTAGCTTCGAGAGGTCGTGGTCCCGGCCCGGCTCTATTCCGGCGTTCATGCAGGACGTGATGTAGCTCGCGCTGGTGCCGAAGCAGGTCATGCCGGACGCTTCGGCGAAGGACCAGAGGGCGTTCATGTCGGGGTGACCGGGGTTGCCGTCGTAGAGGAGGACGGTTGCGCCGGAGAGCAGACCGCCAACTAGCAGGTTCCACATCATCCAGCCCGTTGTCGTGAACCAGAAGAACCGGTCGCCGGGACCGAGGTCTATGTGAAGGTCCGCCTTCTTGAGGTGCTCCAGCAGGATGCCGCCCTGCCCCTGCACGATTGCCTTCGGAAGCCCCGTCGTCCCCGAGGAATACAGGACCCACAACGGATGGTCGAAAGGCACCCGCTCGAAGGCCAATTCCACGCACCGGTGATCTTCAAGCAACTCGTTCCAATGAGCAACATTTTCCAGGCCGCTCGTGTCCGGTGCTTCGTTCAGGTACGGCACGACGACGGTGTGTTCGAGGCTGGGGATCTCCGCTTGCAACCCCGCCACGGTCTCCATGCGGTCGTGGTCCTTGCCGCCGTAGCGGTAGCCGTCCACGGTGATGAGGACCTTTGGCTCGATCTGCCGGAATCGGTCCACGACGCTCGACGCACCGAAATCCGGCGAACAACTCGACCACACGGCCCCGATGGAAGCCGTCGCCAGGAAGGCCACCACGGCCTCCGGCACGTTCGGCAGGTACGCCACCACCCGGTCGCCGCGCCCCACCCCGAGCGACCGCAGACCCGCCGCAAACGCCGCGACCCGCTCACGCAGTTCATCCCAACTCATCTCGGAGAGAGGCCGGATCTCCGACCCGTGGATGATCGCCGACTCCTCCGCCCGCGCCCGCAAAAATATGTGCTCCGCGTAGTTGAGTTCCGCGCCGGGGAACCATTCGGCTCCGGGCATATCGCGCTTCGCCAGCACTTCATCATAAGGCTTCGAGGATACGACCCCGCAATATTCCCAGACCGATGCCCAGAACCCTTCCAGATCGTTGACGGACCACTCCCACAACTCGTTGTACGAACCGAACGACAGGTTCTTTTCGCTCTCCAGCCACCGCGTGTAGCGAGAGATATTGCTGTTCTTCTTCGACTCCTCGGAGGGTTCCCAGAGGAGCGTTCCCTCGACCGATTCGGTCATATGATTATCCCTTTCCCGCTAGTGGGCTGTTGCCCCGCCATCCATAGTCAGGGACGTTCCGTTGACGAACGAGGTGGCGGGAGAGCATAGGAACGCCGCCATCTCGGCCACTTCTTCGGGTTCGATCAGGCGTTTTATCGCTGGCTCGGTGAGCATTATCTTCTCGATCACCTCGTCCTCTGAGATACCGTGCGTCATGGCTTGATCCGAGATCTGACCCTCCACCAGGGGAGTCCGCACGTAGGCCGGACAAATGCAGTTGGAGGTGACTCCTCTCGGCCCGCCTTCCAGCGCGATCACCTTCGATAACCCTTCGAGCCCGTGCTTGGCTGAGATATAAGCAGACTTGTAAGGCGAAGCGACCATGCCATGAATGGAAGAGATGTTGACGATCCGCCCCCAACCCTTTTCATACATCCCCGGAAGGACCTGACGCGCAATCCGAAACGGCGCCTCCAGCATCACCCGCAGTATAAGTGAGAACCGCTCCGGCGGGAACTCCTCCACCGGCGCGACGTGCTGCAACCCGGCGTTGTTCACCACGATATCCGCTGCGAGATCCAGGGCGTCGAGCGCAGCATGGTCCGAGAGATCAACCTGCACGGCTTCGCCTCCGATCCCTTCGGCCACTTTCCTCACGGCGTCGCCGTCGAGGTCGAGCAACGTGACCGATGCGCCGGCGTGCGCCAACCTCTCGGCGCATGCGCGTCCGATGCCGCTGGCGGCTCCGGTAACCAGGGCGTTCTTCCCGCTCAGATCCACGTTCACCGGCGTTCCCGGCATGGTAGAAGCCTCGGTCACGTCTGCCCCCGATCCTGGGTTCCCGTTACGGGCTCCTTTCTACCCGCCAGACGGAAGGCTACGCCGGACGCTCTCCGGTACGTTCGGCGATAAGCTGGCGTTCGGCGTCCTGAGTCTCGGAGATATCGTCCTGGTACGTCTCGGGGGCCAGGATGACCGCGATCACGGTGATGAGCGCCATGAAGGACATGTAGATGGCTATCGGGATGTACGAGCCGTAGGCGGTGAGCAGCGCGACGGCGATGAGCGGGGAGAAACCGCCCGCGAGCACCGAGGCGAGCTGGTAGCCCAAAGAAGCCCCGGAGTAGCGCACGCGCGTCCCGAACAGCTCGCAGAAGTACGACGCTTGCGGGCCGTACATCGCGTCGTGTCCGAGGTTCACCCCGAGGATGATGGCGATCCAGACCAGAGGCGCGACGCCCGTGTCCAACAGCCAGAAGAACGGGAAGGCGAAGACCAGCGAGAACACGGCGCCGAACAGGTACACTGGACGCCGGCCGATACGATCCGAGAGCGAGCCCCAGAACGGTATCGCCGCCAGGCCGATGGCGGAGGCGATTATAACGCCGGTAAGGCCCACGCTCGACTCAAGCCCCACCTGCTCGGTGATGTAGGTGAGCACGAAGGCGGTGATGATGTAGAAGGTCCCGTTCTCGGCGATCCGCATCCCCATCGCCAGGAGGACGTTCTTTGGGTAGGTGCGGAGCACGTCTATGATTGGCATCCGGGCCTCTGTCCGCGACTCCTGCACCTGCAGGAAGGCCGGGGTCTCCAGCAGCCTCAACCGGATAAACAGCCCCACGCCGACCAGCAAGATGCTCACCAGGAACGGAGCCCTCCAGCCCCAGGACAGGAAAGCCTCCTCCGAGAGGCCCCTGCTGAAGATTGCGAACACCACCGTCGAGAGCAGGAGCCCCGCCGGAACCCCCATCTGCGGCCAGCTCCCGAAGAAGCCGCGTCGGCCCGGAGGCGAATACTCGACCGCCATCAGGACCGCGCCGCCCCACTCTCCCCCGACGCCGAAGCCCTGAAAGAGGCGCAAAACGACGAGCAAGATGGGAGCCAGGATGCCGACGCTCTGGTACGTCGGCAACAGACCGATGAAGAACGTCGCCACGCCCATGATCAGGAGCGAGAGGACGAGCATGTTCTTGCGCCCGATCCTATCCCCGAAGTGCCCGAAGATTATGCCCCCGACGGGCCGCGCCGCGAACCCGACCCCGTAGGTCCCGAAAGCGAGCAGCGTCCCGACGAGCGGCTCGCTCCCAGGGAAGAAGAGCTGGCCGAAGACCAGCGCCGCCGCCGTGCCATAGAGGAAGAAGTCGTACCACTCAATGGTGGTCCCGATGAAGCTCGCCAGGATCACCTGACGAATGGAAGACGTATCTCCCCTGCCCTCTCCGCCCACACTCTCCAAAATCTCCTCCTCTCCATGCCCGGTCCCATTTAGAGACCGGGCACTATCCCTTTCCCCAGAACAGACGGAATATTGTCAAACGCGGCTCACTCGCGCAACCCCGACTACCTCGCACTCTCGATGGAGCAGTTGTTGACCACGTCTCCGTTTTTCGGCTTCGGGACGAACCCGCTGTCCGGCGGACGGACGCCCCGCTGCACGGAGGCTTCCAGCGCCTCGAAAGCATCCCGGTGACAGGGCAGCATCGGGCGCAGCCTGCTCTTGTTGTCATCGTAGAAGGAGTCAACGTGGTTGCCCTTCCCGATCACGTAGTAGCGATGCATGTTCCCATTCCCCGCCTGCCGCACGAGCCGCGTGTACACGTCGGAGTCTTGTTCTATGGGCAACAGCGTGTCCAGGTTGCCGTGCAAGGTCAAGAGCGGCTTGCCAATGTCGCCGGTCAGGGAGACTTTCCTCACCACGTCCTTGACCGACTGTGGCCGCTCGGAGTATCGATAATTGGCGTCGCAGTTCGGCGTGCCCGACTGGCAGAATGGGATACCCGCCTTGAGCGCGCCGTCGTAGTTCGGGTCGAACTCTTCGCGGTAGATGCGCTGGGTGAGGTCCCAGTAAATCGTATAGTGCTCGTCCCACAGGAACTCCGACGTCGGCTTGAAGCCAGCCTGGATTATGTTGCGATACGCCTCCTGGTCGCCGGTCGCCTCGTACTCGGGGTAGTTCCTGAGCATCGGAGGGAGGAACGTGAGCAGGTTCGGACCCTGAGCCCGGAAGAGCGTGCCCTCCCAATCAACCCCGCCGTCGTAGAGTTGCGGGGTGTTCTCCAGGGCGTAGCGCGTCAGATAGCCGCCGTTGGAGATGCCGGTGATATATGTCCTCCTCGGAGCCTCGCCGTAGTATTTTTCGCTGGCCTGTTTGTGACCCGCGTGAGTTGCTCGACGCGGCGGTGCCACTCCATCACGGAGCCGCCAGGCGCGGAGCCATCGTCGAAGAAATTCACGCCGGTGTTGCCTTTATCCGTGGAGGCGAAGGCGTAGCCCTTATCCAGCACGTAGTCGCTTATGATGAAGTCGTTGGCGTATTGCTCGCGCACGCCGGGGGCGCCGGTGATGACCACCTTCCCGTTCCAGTCGTTGGGGAACCGGATCACGAACTGCGAGTCATGCAGTAGCCGTTGTTTGTATTGGTCTTGGAACTATCAGGGAAGTAGCCATCCACCTGGAGGCCAGGGATCCCACTCGGGTTTTTCGTCCCCTCGGCGTTGAGCCCGTCCCAGTCGTTACGGTCGGTGTGGCCCGTCTCCTGCGTGCCAGCGGCCGTCAGATCCTGGAGGCAGTCCCCGTCCTGAACTTCGGTGCCAGGAACCAGCCGGGGCACATTCTCCGGCTGTTTGGGACAGGAATTCGAGTTGCTGCCATCGTCCTCGCCCTCACCGGCATCCGCCGGAGTTTGAACGGCGATCATCAGCACCACCAACGCCAACATCAGGCCCGCGGCCAGGGCTCCGATCAGGGTCCATGCGGTAGCGTCTTCTCCCTTGTCATCGCAAGACCTCCGACACGAAACGGCGTAGTTCGATAAAAGCACGCCATGAAAGCGACCCGGGCATAAATTCTTCCTCCCCACAAGAGTTTTCGTTACTCGAAACACTTTATGACATCGGCGGCAAGTCGTCAACGCGCGCGGGTTTTCCGGAGTCCGCCGGAGAGGAACCGAACCTCGCCGCCCGGTGGCGGGAAGGCGTTCCATCGGACCTATCCTACAGAAGCGTCCACGCCATCCCAGCCAGCGCACCGACCGGTACCATGAGGTAGATTGGAACCCTGAACCTCTGCAACACGGCGAAGGAGAGGATCGCGGCCACCAGGGCGAAAACGTCGAGCCCGTCTACCGATACATCTTCGGGGAACAGGACCCTGCCAGCGAAGAAGACGGCGAGGTTCGCTATCACCCCGACCACCGCGGCCGTCACACCCGTCAGGGCTGCCCGAATCCTCTGGTTGTTCGCCAGAAGTTCTATGTACGGCGCGAGGAGGAAGATGAACAGGAAGCACGGCAGGAAGGTGACGTAGGTGGTGAGAAGGGCGCCCAGCGTCCCGTAGAGCAGGGGATCAAAGCCTTCAGGAGCCTTGTTCCACGCTCCGAGAAAGCCAACGTACTGGGTGACCATGATGAGGGGTCCGGGGGTGGACTCCGCAAGCCCGAGTCCCTGCACCATCTGATCCGCCGAGAGCCAACCGTAGCCGTTTACCGCGACGTTGGAGATGTAGCTCAGGACCGCATAAGCCCCGCCGAAAGTCACGAAAGCCGCGCCGGTAAAGAAGAGTGCCTCCCTGACGAGCACGTCGTCGCCGCCGCGCCAGATCCAGACAGCCCCCACCGGCACGGCCCACAACACGATGAACGTCCCCACGAGCCGCAGATTGCGCGCCGCCGAAGGCCGGACACTGGAGGATGCCTCGTCCACGGCGAATGACTCTTCTTCGCCGGAACCGTGGCCGCCTTGCCGGAACGCCTCGGGCACGAAACGCTGCAAGACGACGCCGCCGAAGGCTGCCGCGACGACGACTAGCGGGAACGGCACGGAGAAGAAATAGAGGGCGATGAAGGCGAGCACCGCGAAGGCCACGAGCGCGGCGTGGCCCAGCGCCCGTTTGCCTATCCTCATCACCGCCTCGACCACTATGGCGATGACGACGGGCTGCACGCCGTAGAGCAGACCCGTGACCGCCGGCACGTCCGAGTGTGCAACGGCGAGCCAGGAGAGCGCAAGCAGCACGAAGATCGAAGGAATCACGAAGAAGGAACCAGCGACGATGCCGCCGAGAGCCCCATGCAACCGCCAGCCGATGTAGGTTGCCACCTGCTGGGCTTCGGGGCCGGGCAGTAGCATGCAGAAGTTCAGCGTCCGCAGGTATTGTCCCTCCGAGACCCAGCGTTTCGTCTCGACCAGTTCCCGGTGCATGATCGCAATTTGCCCCGCCGGACCACCGAAGTTGATGAACCCCAGCTTCACCCAGAACCAGAACGCCTCCCAGAACCCGACGGGCTTGGTCCGAGTATCCTCCTCAGTGTTCATCCCACCACCTCTCCCTCCGATAGGCTCCAATACCCAACAGGGTAACGCAACCGCAGTCGAGCACGGCGTCAAAGTCTCCGCGGATAGAGGTGGGAAGAGCGGCCAACATCGCGCCTATGTCACTGGGATCGCCGGCCACCACCATGCAACGGACACGCAGCGGTTTGCGCGGTTCGACGCGGTTTCTCCGCGAGAAAGCACCAGGCCGGGGTGTCTAAATGCCTCGGCCTGACGCGCGTTCGAGAATTCTGTTCTCTAAACTTCTGAGGTTTCGGGCTCCAGCACCGTCCTGCGCTCGCGCCGGATGGCGGAGATAGCGAAGAAGAGGCCGACGCTCCATGCCACCACGATAGCGACGTAGACGATGGCGGCGGACGCGCCCGAGACGCCGATGGCATCCAGGAAGGTATTGGCGTTGACGAGGAGGATGAACC
>JACDGB010000014.1 GCA_013815485.1 Rubrobacter sp. | reverse complement strand
CTCCATCCGCACGTAGGGCGGGTTGGCGAGTACGGCGTCGAAGCCTCCGCTGTTCCCTTTGGCGAAGATTTCGGCGAACTCCACTTGCCAGTCGAAGCCGTTCGTGGCGCCGGCTGCGTCGGGGTGCGCCCAGCCTGCTATCTCTGCGCGGAGGCTTTCGATCTCACGCCGCAGCCGCTTCTTTTCCTCGCCGTGGGCTTCGAGGAAATCTGACTTGAATCCTTCGAGGCGGGAGACTTGCTCGTTGCGAAACATGTCGGTCTGCAAGCCGCCGGATGGGTCCGGAGCAATTAGAGAATCGCCCGCCTCTATCTTGAAGTCGAGGTTCGGCAGCGGTGGCGGGTCGTCGTCTCCGTCGTAGTCAACCACGAGCGAAAGCCAGAGCCGCAGCCGGGCGATGTTCACGGCGAAGGGGTCAACGTCCACGCCATAGAGGTTCTTCTGGATGATCTGGAGTTTCCGGGCGTACGTGGATCGGGCGTCGAGGTCCCGCGCCCGGAACAGGCTCGCCCGCAGATCGAGAAGCTCGTGCAGCATCCCGAGCAGGTACGCCCCGCTGCCGCACGCCGGGTCGCAGACGGTCACGTTTTGCAACGCTCGCAACGCTTCCTCCGGGTCGTGGAGTCCTTCCGGGTCGTGGCCGTCCACGAAGGCGTTTATGGTTTCTGGTGGATCTTCTGTCAGCTCCGCCCCGAGGTGTCCTTTCAGGGCTTCGCGGCACATGAACGAGACGATGGGTTTCGGGGTGTAGTAGCTTCCGGTTTCGTGGCGGCCCGTCACCAGTTCCTCGAAGACGCGCCCGAGCATCTCCGGGTCAACGGCTACTTCGATGTCGAGCGGCGTGCTTTCTGTGACGGTGAAGTTGAAGCGTCCGAAGAGGTCCGTGAGGATCAGGGCCACAGCCTCGTCCGGCACGGAGACAACGCTATCCTCATCGTCCGTCCCGTCCGGGTTGCGCTCGAAGAGGCCACCGTTCAGGTACGGGACCGCCCCGATCAGGTCTCGGGTGTATCCACCGTCGTTGATGCCGCGCACGTCCACCTCGTTTGGCGTATTCAGCCCGGTGAAGAAGAGGAGCTTGAGCCGTTCGCGGTAGAAGTTCTCGCCGCGTTCATCGCGCCGGTAGTCGCGCCACAGGGCGTTCAGGTAATCCTGGCTTCCGTCGAAGGCGAGCCAACCCTTCTTCTGGATGAACGCCAGGAACATCAGGCGGTTGAAGAGCCGCTGGGTGAAGAGGCGTCCGCGCTCGGGGTCCGCGATGCCTTGCACGAGGCTCTCGACGCGGGTGAAGACCTCGCGGTACTTCCTGAAGAACTCGTTCGTGACCGGCTCGACCTCGAACGCTTCGTCGTGGCGGCTCTAAATATCGAGCGGCGAAAGGTCTTCGGAGTCTTTGTGAGCGTCAGCCGCTATCGCTTCGAGGTCGAGCATGGCGACACGTTCGGAGGCGGTGCGGTGTTCCTCCTCGGGGCCGATGGCGATGCGGCGCAGGAGGGGGCGGCTGCTTCCTTCGCCGTAGCGGACGTTCACGAAATGCCAGCGTTCGAGGGCGGGATCCGAGAACACGAACAGGGCGCGGTCGTGGCCTTCGGAGAGAAGTCTCTCCATCACGGGCCGCTCCGATGTTATAAGCAGGCGGCCCGCGAGCCGGCAGTGGATCACCTCGAACCCGTCATCCGCCCCGGAGGCCACGATAGTTGGTTCATCGGCCAGAGCTTGCGCTGCTCCCTCCGGCCAGCCGCGCATGGAGAGGAGAACATTCTTCTGCTCATAATCAAGCTCCGTGCAGAACAACCGTTTGAGAGGTTCGATCCCCCGAAAGCTCTCAAGGAGTCTCCGGACTCTTTCCTGCCGCGTCTTCGCGTCCAAGACTTCCCCACCTTCCCGTTGCGAGAGCCGCCCCCTGCCAGCACGCTTGCAATACATATTCTAACCGCCCATACGGATAGACACCGGAGAGCTTGTTCGATCACCCGTCTCCTGCGCGGAAGCCTCTTCTATTGTCCGAAGATTTCCACTTCCGCGCGGATGCCGGAAGCGCGGGCCAGGCGGGCGTCTGTCGTCACGAGCGGGGCTTCGAGCGTCTCGGCGAGGGCGATATATGTGGCATCGTAGGCGGTCAGGTTATGCCGCAGTTCCCAGATGCGTTCGATCAGAGAGGTGTGAGGGTAGCGGGTGATCCGGAGGGTCGTGAGGTCTTCGAGAAGCTCGGCGCTTCGACTTTCGGAGAGCCCACGGCTCAAAGCGTAACGCCTCAAGACGTTCATCACCTCCACCTCGAAGAGGTGCGGCACATGCAGGTCGTCATCCTCTTCCGCCATCCGCTCCCGAATGCGTGATGCGCCCGGTTCGAGGTTCAGCAACACGGCCACCGCCGCCGAAGCGTCGAGGACGATCACGGGCCGCTAACCGAGGTCGCGGGGATCTTCGGCGTCCCGCATCCGGCGGACGATGACCTCCGGTGGCTCGTCCACCTCGACCGGCTCCCGGCTGGCTACTTTCTCCAGCCACTCTTTCATCGTCGGCTTCTTTGCTACCTGCTCTATCTCCGAAAGCAGATAGTCTGAGAGCGTCATGCCGGCCTTCGCCGCCCGCGCCTTCAGTGTCCGATGCAGTTCGTCGGGGACGTTGCGGATCTGGATCATCTTCGACATGCTGCTAATATTAGCGCATGCGCCACACATGCAAAGAGATTCTCCGTGCCGGATAACAACCTCGTGCAACGTCTGCTCGACGGCGACAAACGCGCCCTGGCGCGGGTCATATCCAAGATCGAACGCGAAGACCCGGAGACCACGGAAATCGTCGCGGGCATCTACCAGAAGACGGGAGACGCCATGACCATCGGCTTCACCGGGCCGCCCGGCGTGGGGAAGAGTTCGATAATCGCGAAGCTTGTGAAACTCTACCGGTCTGAGGATAAACGGGTTGGGATCGTCTCGGTTGACCCTTCGAGTCCGTTTTCCAAAGGTGCTATCTTGGGCGACCGCATCCGGCTCTCGGACCACTTTCTGGACCCCGGCGTGTTCATCCGTTCGATGGGGAGCCGGGGACATCTGGGCGGGCTGGCTGGTGGCGCGCGGCGCGCGGCCCTGGCGATGGAGGCTGCGGGGATGGACGTTGTTCTGTACGAGACGGTTGGCGTGGGACAGGGGGAGGTCGAGGTCGCGTCGGCGGCGGACACGGTCGTGCTGGCGTTGCAGCCTGGGGCGGGAGATTCCGTGCAGGCTTTGAAGGCTGGGGTAATGGAGATCGCGGACGTGTTTTGCATCAACAAATCCGACCACCCGAGATCGAAGGCCGCAGCGTCAGAGGTGCGTTCGATACTGGAGATCGGGTACGAACTTGACCCCCACCCGTGGTTCCCGCCCATAGTCATGACCCGCGGGGATACCGGTGAAGGCGTCGAGGAACTGAAGGAAACCATCGAGAAACACCGCGCCCACCTCAAACAGAGCGGCCAATTCGAGAAGCGAAGGCGGAGCGCGCTGCGCGACCTCGTCGTCACCTGGGCAGCGGATCGGCTGCAACGAGAAATGCGCCATCGCCTCGGCAGTGAGGACACGGAACTAATGGAGAGAGTCTACAGCCGCGAACTGGACCCCATCTCCGCCTCGGAGAGGATCTTCAAGGCAGTCGGGGACGCCGCGACGCGTGATACCGACTTCGGGTGAAGGGTTCGGCACGTCTGCTGGACCGCAAGGGCGGGTTTGAAATCCGCCCGTAGCTCTGCGACGGACCGGCTGACTTGTCGGAGAAACGGCTATCCCCTGCCGCTGCCTCGGTTGTTTGCCCCGAGTCCGGTGTCGCGGAGGATGTCTATACGAGCAACTGGAAGGGATGATCCATTCCCCTTCGTTATTCGAGATACGTTGTTGTGACATATTCGCAACCTGAAGCATCTATTCGACGATGGGTTGGGAGAGGATCCAGAGGCTCGTGACGGTGTAGAGGACCATGAGCGCGACCATCGGGAGTTGGCTTCGCAGGGCGAGTTTGGGGCTTCGGGCGGTACGCAGGGCGATGGCGTGGGCCAGGTAGACGGCGACTACGTGTCCGCCCACGATTAAGGCTACCTGCGAGTACCACACGAACGCCGCCCCCACGATGCCGACATTCGGGTCGTAGCCGCTCGTGCCGAAGAGGTTCCATCCCCATCCGAACGGGTCGGAGATGAGGTAGATAATGTTCTGTCCCTCAGTGAGCAGAAGCGTGTAGTAATGAGCCGCCTGGTAGGCGAGGGCGATGGGCACGAGCGAGTACGCGAACGCTCCGGCGAGTCTCCAGAAGTCGGTGCCGTCGCCTAAAATCTGGCACAGTTTTACGAAGCCCGCGTAGAGGGCGAAGAACAGGAGCGGCACGATGAGGAGGCCGAGTGTCCCGTAGAACAGGCTGCTCAGTATCCCGAACGACCCGGCGATGGATTGGAGAGAGAAGATCACGCCGACCCATAGAGGCGTCGCCAGCAACCCATCGTAGGTGACGCTTGAAAGCATGAAGATTACGAATATCACCCTGGCCGCGGAAGTCCGCCCCGAACGCAGAAGGCCCACTGCCGGAGGTCGCAGGTTCAACTCCCGATGCTCCGGCGCGGCCCGCGCGAAGCATTCATAACAGTTCACGCATCCATCCCCGGTCCCGCATCCATCACGCTCTTCGCATACTTCACCATCGGTCACCCGCGTCTCGGTCGGGGCGAAGCGGGCCAGGATGCCGAAGAAAACGGAGAACGCCTCGCCCCGGCGCAGCCAGGTCTCCTTGCCGAAGAACGACATCCCAGCCCAGGTGACGCTCGAGTACAGTAGCGCGAGGAAAGCGATGTTGCGCGGCGTGGACGAGCCGTAGAACACAAGCTCCACCCACGCGAACGCGAAGAACAGCGCCAGCGCCGGCCAGACGTCCCATCTCGCGGGATACGAGGTGTCCGGCTCCAGGCCATCCTCCACCCCGAGGCGTCGGACTGCTCCATCAGCCCACTCGAAGACGATCTTGAAAGGGTTCGCCAGCGCCCAGACGTTGCCGACGAGGGCGACGAAGAGGCTCAGGCCGACCCACCAGATCACCCACACGAACGTCGGCGCGAAGTTGAGAGCGGGTGTCTGATCCCCAAATAGCCCCGTGAGGATAATCAACACGAACACCGCCACCGAGAAGAAACGCATCCCGGATACGAAAGCCCGGTTCGCAAGCGTCGCCCGGAACAGCCCGAACCGCAGCAAATTCAGCCGGGGATATCCGCCTGGAGTTCCCTTCTCACCGAGAAAGAAGCCGAACACGACGAAGGAGAGCAGCACGGCGCTGGCCGCTCCATACAGATATAGCCAGAGCGGCACCGGAAGGTCGTAGCGTTGCCCGAAACCGTGGGCGAGGGCTGGACGAGCGGCAAGCAGCGAGAGCAGAATTACGGCGGCCAGGATGCCCGCCACATGGCGCAACGCTCCGGTCCGAATCCGGGTGAAGAGTCCGTGGGGTCCATTTTCCGTGAGTCGAAAAGAGCTTGAGGTCTGTGCCCCGGACGGAGAAGAGATCAACCGAATTCCGTATCATCTCTCTAACGCGGCTCCACGACCAGGACCCCAAGCTCCGCCTCCGTATCGTGGTCCTCCATTGGGAAGCGACCAGTAAGTTCAGCCTCGAATAAGATTTCGGTATCCTTGCCCGGCTCGACTTCTTCTTCCAGGTTGTAGCCGTGGACGTGTATCTCGACCGGACGTTCGGCGGTTATGTTCAGCGTCACCCGGTCGCCTTCGTGGACGGAGATCTCCTCGGGGCTCATGCCGTTATCCCGAATCTCCAGGTCAAACGAGCGTTCACCAGGAGAAGTATCAGGCGGAGCGGGGCGCAGGAGCAAGAACAGGCCGCCTAGGACGAGGACGGAGATGGAGATCAAAGCTAAGACCCTGACGACCATATCCTCCCTAGATCGTCGCGATCCCGACCCGCCCATCCTACCAACTCAATCATCCTGCCGTCTCTCCAGTTTCGCCCGCGAGCGGCAACGGTCGCTACAGTACACGACCGATTCCCAATCTCGCTCCCACTTCTTGCGCCACCGGAAAGGCCGTCCGCAGACCGGACATACCTTTGTTGGCAGGTCTCGTTTCTTCCTATCTCGCACGCGCCCAGTTTATGCGCGAGAGAAGACCTACGCTGGCAGGTCCACCGCAACAGGCAGAGCCCTCCGTCTCCAGTTCGAGAGGCTTCCGGGACTACTCTCATACTTCTCCACCAAGAGCCGTCGCGCCAGTTCATCCTCCTCGGTATCTTCGATGACGCGGGCGTGGCCCTCGAAAGTCTGACCGGCGATGCGGATCTTGGCTTTCGGGTTTTGGCGGAGGTTCCTCACCCAGTCGGAGCAGTCGCCGCCACCGGATAGCATGTAGAGTGTCGCGCCGTCGAGACCAAACCAGATCTCGATCTCGTGCGGCTGGCCCGTCACCCGTCCCGTGGTCGTCAGGTAGCAGAACTGTTCGTTTGTGAGATCACGGAAGTCAGGAACGCTCACCCGGCTGTTCCGGCGGTCTCGCGCTGGCGCAACTCGACGCGACGGATCTTGCCGCTCGTGGTCTTGGGTAGCTCCTCGATGAATTCGATCTTGCGCGGGTACTTGTACGGCGCGGCGTGACTCTTGCAGTAATCCTGTATCTCTTTCGCCAACTCATCCGAGGGCTCGTAGCCCTGGCCGACGACGACGTATGCCTTGACCACGCTGCCTCGGTCCTCGTCAGGGGCGGGGACGACCGCGCTCTCGACGACTGCAGGATGCTCGATGAGGATGCTCTCGACCTCGAACGGCCCGATGCGGTAGCCGGCGGAGAGGATCACATCGTCCGAACGCCCCACGAACCACATGTAGCCATCCTCATCCCGGTAAGCCCGGTCGCCGGTGAGGTACTGGCCGCTTCTATAAACTGCCTCTGTCTCGTCTGGTTGCTCCCAGTATTCTTGCATGAGGCAGGGGATGCGGCTGGCGAGGGCGATGTCGCCGGGTTCGTCCGGCTGGCACTCGTTGCCCTCCATGTCAACGACCTTCACGTCGCAGCCGGGAGAGGGCTTGCCCATCGAGCCGGGCCGCACCTCCAGGCCGGGGTAGTTGGCGACGAGCAAGGTGTTCTCCGTCTGGCCGTAGCCGTCGTAGATGGTGATGCCGTGTAACTCTTTCCAGCGTTCGATGACCGGCGGGTTTAATGGCTCCCCCGCCGATACCGCGTGCCGGATGGAACTCAGGTCCGCTCGTTCTAGCTCGGGGGTCTTGGCGAGGAGGCGGTATTCGGTGGGAGCCTGGCAGAGGACGGTTATATCGTGGCGTGTCATCAGATCCAGGCGTTCCGCAGGGTCGAAGCCACCCTCGTGGAAGAAGATCTCCGTCCCCATGCTCCACGGCCCGAGAAACACGTTCCAGATGCTCTTGGCCCATCCCGTCCCCGAGGTACACCACAGCCGGTCGCCTTCCTGCAAGTCCAGCCAGTACCGCGCCTCCATCCGCATGGCATGGGTGTAGCCGTGCGTGTGCAGCGCGCCCTTCGGATGCTTCGTCGTCCCGGACGTGTACAGGATGAACGCGCCATCATCCGAGTTTGTGTCCTCAGCGGTGAACTCATCCGATGCGCCGTCCATGAGTTTCTCGTAGGAATCCCAGCCTTCGTACTCGACGCCCAGGGAGATGAAGTATCGCAGCCCCGTTGCATCGGAGCGTATCTTCTCGGTTTCTTCGATGCCTTCGGGGCCGGAGATCATGGCTACAGACCCCGAGTGCTCCGCCCGGAACTTGAGATCACCCGCCCGTAGCTGCGGGGCGCATGGGATGGCTACCGCCCCGAGCTTCAGCAGGCCGGTGAGGATGGCGTGCCACTCGGGAACCTTGCCGAGCAGGACCATCACCCGGTCGCCGCGACGGATGCCCAGTTCGCGCATCGCGCCCGCGAAGCGGTTCGAGAGGCGGGAGAAGTCCCCGAAAGAGAGGCGTCGTTCGTCGCCGTTGGTTCCGAGCCAGATCATGGCCGGACGGTCTTCCGACGCCCACTTATCCACCACGTCGCGCCCGAAGTTGAACCGCTCCGGCGTCTCCCAGAGAAATTCACGGTACGTCGTCTCGTAGTCCCCGATGTTCGCCACAATTCCTTCCTTTCCCCAAAGGCAGTTTCCTGATTACGCATTTTACTAGAAGGCGAACGCCTGTTACCCGATGCCTCTCGGAACGCGCCGCGGCTACCTGACAGGAAGATTCACGCTATCCTCTCCGTGATTCTCTGTAGTCGCGGGTCACCGTGGCGAACAAGAGTTCGACCATGCCCGGCATGAGGGAAGCCTGGATATAGTTCGCGCCCCCTTGCCTTCCTTGCTATCTTTATCGTGAGAGAAAGGGAACGCCCGAGCCAATGACTTTGGATGTCGAGAAAACGCGAAGGGACACGCCGGGTTGCGGGGAAGTCTTGCACTTCAACAACGCGGGCTCTTCGCTGATGCCCGATCCCGTGCTCCGGGCCACCGTGGAGCATCTGGAGTTGGAAGCGAGGATCGGCGGCTACGAGGCCGCAGCGCGCGAAGAGGAAGCTCTGGAGCTTATCTACGGCGCGACCGCGCGGATGCTCGGGTGCGGGACGGATGAGATCGCGGTCGTCGAGAACGCGACGCGAGCGTGGGACATGGCCTTCTATTCGATACCTTTCGAGCCGGGAGACCGCATCCTCACAGCCCAGGCCGAGTACGCCAGCAACTTCATAGCCTTCTTGCAGGTAGCCCGTAGGACGGGCGCCGTCGTCGAGCCCGTGCCAAACGACGAGCACGGTCAGGTCTCCATCTCCGCCGTGCGGGACTTGATGGATGAGCGGGTGAGGCTGATCGCCATGACGCACGTTCCCACCAACGGCGGCCTTGTCAATCCGGCCAAGAAAATCGGAGAAGTTGCCCGCGAGGCTGGTTGCCTGTACCTGCTCGATGCCTGCCAGTCTGCCGGACAGATGCCGCTCGATGTCGCGGAGATCGGCTGCGACATGCTCTCGGCCACCGGACGGAAGTACCTGCGCGGTCCCAGGGGAACCGGGTTTCTGTACGTCAGGCGTGAAGTTTTGGAGCGACTAGAGCCGCCCTTTCTCGACTTGCATGCGGCTGAATGGACGGCCCGCGACCGGTTCGAGATCCGGCCCGACGCCAGGCGGTTCGAGAACTGGGAGACCAATTTCGCAGGCAAGATCGGCCTCGGCGTCGCCGTGGAGTACGCGCTCGACATCGGCCTCGAAGCCATACGCGAGCGTGTCTACGATCTGGCGGACAGCCTGCGCGTCCGGCTCACCGATATATCGGGCGTTGTGGTGCGCGACCTCGGGGAGGAGCGTTGCGGCATCGTGACGTTTACCGCGCAAGGCAAGAGCCCGGACGAGATAAAAAACGCGCTCTCCGGCCACGCCATCAACGTCTCCGTCTCGCCGCCAGCATCCACTCGTCTCGACTCCGAAGCACGGAACCTGAACGAGATGGCGCGGGCGTCGGTCCACTACTTCAACACCGGGGACGAAGTAGAGCGGTTCTGCGTCACGCTCGGTGAAGTCCTCTCATCAGCGGTATCCGCGTGACGGTGGGAGACCTCAGGCCATGAGTTGGATCCCCCCGATTTGCGTTAGACTTGCGCTGTGAGTTCGCGCGATGTGTTCGAGGAGGCATGGTGGAACGAGCAGTAATTTTAGGGGCGGCGAGGACGCCGTTTGGGAAGTTCGGTGGAGCTTTGTCGCCGTTGTCTGCGCCGGAACTCGGTGGGGTGGCGATCCGGGAGGTCGTGGACCGCTCCGGGGTGGAGGACGAGGAGATCGAACACTCCATCTTCGGCCTCGTGGTGCAGGCTGGGGTTGGGCAGATCCCCTCCCGCCAGGCTAATTTCCACGCCGGACTGCCCTTCGATCTTACATCCGAGACCTTGAATCAGGTGTGCGCCTCTGGATTGCGGAGCGCGACTCTCGCGGAGACCATGATCCGGGCCGGAGACTACGACGTGGTCCTCGCCGGTGGCATGGAGAGCATGTCAAATATTCCGTATCTACTGCCGAAGGCGCGTTGGGGCGGGCGCATGGGAGACATGACGGCCACCGACGCCATGATGCAAGACGGACTCCTCGACGCTTTTCATCACGTCAACATGATCCGCTTCGGCACCGATGGTGCTCGCAAATACAATATCTCCCGCGAGAAACAGGATGAATGGTCTCTTCGCAGCCACCAGAAGGCCGCGGCCGCCACCGACGGGGGACGGATGGCCGATGAGATAGTCGGCGTCAAAGTCTCCGGCAGGAAGGGTCAGACGCACTACGTCGAGGTCGATGAGTCCATTCGGCGGGATACTACGCTTGAGAAGCTCGCCGCCCTCAAGCCAGTGGACGAGGGCGGCACCGTGACCGCCGGAAACGCGCCCGGCGTGACCGATGGCGCGGGGGCGATGGTGCTGGCGAGCGCGAGTTTCGCCGAAAGACGCGGGCTCGAACCGCTCGGGAGCATCGTGGCGCACGCGAAGGTGGCGGAGCAGCCGCCGGATCTGCTAACCGTGCCGGGAAACGCCGGGAAGAAGGCGTTGGAGAAAGCTGGATGGGATCTTTCGGACCTCGATCTCGTGGAGATAAACGAGGCGTTCGCGGGGGTCGCCATCCACTCGTCGCGGATGCTCGGGGTTGACGAGGAGATCGTGAACGTCAACGGTGGGGCGCTGGCGTTGGGCCATCCCGTCGGCGCGTCCGGGGCGCGCATCCTGATGACGTTGATCTACGAGCTGCGGCGGCGCGGCGGCGGGCGTGGGCTCGCGGCGATCTGCTCCGGCGGCGGGCAGGGCGACGCGGTGCTGGTAGAGGTGTGAGAAGGGAGTCGAGATGAGCGAAGAAGAGCGAGACAACCCCGGCGTGGTCGCGCCTCCGCCACTGATCTACGTCAGTGCTCTGGCTATCGGGCTGCTGGCTAACAGAATATATCCTATCGGGTTACTGTCGCGAGGTCTGCCGCGGGCGACGGGCTTGCCGCTCGTCTTCGGGGGGCTTGTGATCGGGCTGCTCGGTTTCCGGGAGATGCGCCGTGCGGGGACGAACGTGGACCCGTACCATCCCACGACGTCCATCGTGGATGCGGGGCCGTACCAGTTCACGCGCAACCCACTCTACGTTGGGATGACGCTGATGTACTGTGGGATCTCCGCTCTGTCCAACGCATTCGCGCCCATCTTGCTGCTTCCGGTCGTCCTTGCGATCATGCGGAGGGGCGTGATCGAACGGGAGGAACGCTACCTGGAGCGCAAGTTCGGCGACGAGTACCTCTCTTACAAGGAGCGGGTGCGCCGCTGGATGTGAGGCGCGGGAGTCCGGAGGTCGAAAGTCGTATCGCTTTTCCGTCCTCGACATCATCGGCGATTTTTGTTCGTGCCTTCTTCTTTGTATCCGATGTGGATGTGATCTTCATGTAGCCGGAGTTGGTCTTCGGAGAGGACCCAGCCTTCTCGCCAGGAACGGTCGAGTCTTTCGGTCCACTCCGGCGGGCCTATTATCTGATCCGGCCTCGCATCCGGCGGAATCCCTGCGAGTGCCTGACCAACGCTCAACACGCCTTCATCGTCCCCGTTGCCCTCGACGGGCTCTCCGTCCACGTACCAGATGTCAGCGGCCCGCCCGTGATAATGCGTGTTTGGCAAGCCCCCGGCCTCTCCGTATCCCTCTGGGATTACCGGGCCGTCCTCGACGCCCTCGATGAAGTAATGCCCCTCCTTGAAGGCGTCCACGCAGATCTGATGCTTCCGCGTGATCACCAGCAGCGCGTCCACCAGACGCGGGTCCACGACGCCGTCACGCAAATCCTCCACCGCCTCCGCCGACGCCCCGAAATCAGGGTCTTCTAGCAGCGCCGCGACATCGGGGTTCGTGGGCTGATCCTCCTCGAAGAGGTCTCCGAAGGCTATCTCCAGGCCACCCAAGCCCGCCGGACAACTCGATGTCTCCGCCCCGAGTCCCAGTCGGCTCGAAGACAAGGTCAGCAACGCCAGACCGCAGAGGACCGCGATCACGATCAAGGTCAAAAAGGACCGGATAAAGCGTAGAAGCCGACTCCCTCTCACGCCCTCATTTTACGACGCGCCAGCCGGATGGGAGGGCTGACATTCTGCTACGATTCGCCGCGTCGAGACGGCCAGGATAGGGGATCGTGATGTTATACGGGACGGTTGTCTGATGTCGGGCACGGAGACGCCGCGGGCGGAGAAACCGGTCCCGTCCATCACCGTCGCCAACACCGCGCCCCCGAACGAGGACTACGTTTACTTCGAGCATTGCCGGGACCATCCGTTCGATTGCCGCTCCGAGCGGTTCGAGCTGCTCAATGCCTGGTGGCTGGCCGAGGCGTCCCTGCTGGCTTACGCGGACCCGGAATTCGCCGTCCCACGTTTCAGGGAAGCCGGGTTCGATACGGTCGAGCGTTTCAGCGACGAGAGCACGCAGTGCTACGCCGTACACAACGAAGACTTCGCGGTCGTGGCGTTCAGCGGCTCGGATATGCGTGTTCGAGACGACACGGACAACGCCTCGGACGTCCTCACGGACTGGCTGGTTAACCTGGACGCCGGCATGGTGGATTCGGAGCGAGTCGGAAGGGTGCATAAAGGTTTCCGGGCGGCGCTGGATGAGATCTGGGACCCCCAGGACAAAGATGAAAACCAGCGTCTCAAGCCGTATCTCGACGGTATCTGTGAAGACGGGCACCGGAAGGTCTGGTTCACCGGCCACAGCCTGGGCGCCGCCCTCGCCACGCTCGCCGCCGGTCGTTACGAGCATGCGCCCGAGCTATACACGTTCGGCTCGCCCCGAGTCGGGGACAGTGCCTACGCGCAGAGCCTGAGTTGCAACGCATACCGCTTCGTCCACGACCGGGATATCGTCTGCAAAGTCCCGCTATCCGGTATCTATGAACACGTCGGAACCGCGAAGTACCTGGACGATGAAGGTGGGATCCACGACGAGCACACTGAACAGGACGAACCCGGCGGCCTCCTCCGGAGCCTCACCAGCGTGGCCGGGACTGTCGGCGCCATCAGGAAGAAGCTCGTCAGGGGCGTCCCGGAAGACTACCTCACGGATCACGCGCCCATCTTCTACGCCGTCCACATCTGGAACAACTACGCCCGAAGCTGAAGAAGGATTCGTTGCCTGGCCCGTCATCTGTCGCGAGCTTCCACCTCCGTCGTCGGAACACTTGATGAGGTTATGAGGTTGCGGATCTCTCGCAAAGCCACCGGCAGGGTGGAGAGGTCGAAGG
>JACDGB010000168.1 GCA_013815485.1 Rubrobacter sp. | reverse complement strand
GTTGGGGCCAGGTCGGGGGCGATGGTGAGGGCGGAGTGGCGTCCGGGGGCGAGGCCGGGGACGCGAGTTATCAGGGGAACGTTGGTGAGTTGGCTGTACAGTGGGGACCAGCCGAGGGTCAGCAGCCATGATTCGGCTAGCCATTCGGGGGTGTCCGCTCCCTCCACGACCGTGGCTTTCTGGTCGTTGATCCAGTCCGCCTTTCCGAAATATCCGTGCTCCCCGAAGTAGAAGCCGTGGTCCGAGGTGAAGATGACGATTGTGTTCTCCGCGATCCCCAGCACGTCGAGCTTCGCTAATAGACGCCCGATCCAGAAGTCCACCATCGTGACCTCGCCGCAGTACGTGGCGTGGGCGAGGGCCACATCATCCCATTCCAGCCCAGCCTCTCTCCATTTTCCGTATGCCGGGTACACTTGCCTGCCTTCGTAACCGGGCCTGTACCGGGCGGCGTAGTAATCGGGGGCGTCCCAGGGTTCATGCGGGTCCCAGGTGTCCACGTAGAGGAAGAATGGCTCGTCGTGATGGCGTTCCAGCCAGCTCTCCGCCGTGGTGACGGTGCGTGCTACGAGACGGTCGGACTCGGAGGTCCACGTCGAGCGGTAGTCGGCGCGTTCGTGCGGTCTGGTGTCGTCGCCCTGGCCGCGGACCCATATGAAGTCGTCGAAGCCGCGGTCGTAGCCGAAGCCGCCTCGCACGAAGAATGGCGTGTCTACTATGCCCATCGTTAAGTAGCCGGCTTCGGAGAGCAGGCCCGGTAATGTGGGCAGGTTCTTTGGCAGTGGCTCCCAGCCCATGTGGGTGTAGGAGAAGGTTCCTGTCAGGATGTCTGCTCGGGCTGGCATAGTGGGGAATGAGGAGATCGTGTGCCCGTCGAAGACTGATGCGGATTGGGCGAAAGCGTCGAGGTTGGGAGTCTGGATCCAAGGTTGCATGTAAACTCCGATGTGGTCCCGGCGAAAGGTGTCCGAGACAATGACTAGCACGTTGGGACGAGCCAGCATGAGATTACCTCCTGCGTCAGTTGGCTTTGTACGTTACCGATTCTTAGCAGAAGGGTGGAGCGCGGCGGCCCGCCAGATACTGCCCACCTTCGAGACGCCCCTTGTTGCCGAAAGCCCCGTGGGACCACCAGCGCAGACGTTTCCAGGGTTCCTGACCCGGTGCCTCATCAAGCGGACAACACAACACCCAGGTTAACCGCGGAAGCTTGCGAACATCCACCATCCATCCCCCGCGAGGAACGGAAGAAGCGTTATCTTCGGCCCGCAGAACCCGGTGAGGCAGCGACGCATCACCCGCCTGTCTGTTGCGTCTTGCGATAAACCTCTTCATAATGGTAAACATGTACCATATGATACGCATAATGTCAATGGGATGGTGAACTCCGAAAGATGCGTGGTCATTGGTGTAGAATCCTCCTCCGTGATTGAAAAACAGCGTAGGAGTTCTTCGGTGCAGTCCGTGGATCGGGCTGTCTCGGTGATGGAGATGTTGTCGCGGCGTGGGTGGTCTGGGGTCACCGAGGTAGCTAACGTGATCGGGATTCACAAGTCCACGGCGTACCGGTTGCTGACGACGTTGCGGGACCGGGGGCTGGTCGAGCAGGACGCGGCGACGGAGAAGTATCGTCTGGGTTTCGGGATGGTGCTCCTGGCAAGTTCGGTGAGGGCCGACCTCGACATCCTTCGCTGCGCCAGGCCGGTGTGCGAGCGCCTGAGCGAGGAGACGGGGGAGACGGTAACCGTCACGGTCCTCGACGGGGACGAGGCGGTCATCGTCCACCAGAGCGTCTCGCGGGTATCCGCCCTCGGCGCGGACTGGACGGGACTTCACACGCCGCTGCACGCCACTGCGGCCGGAAAGGTACTTCTCGTCCACATGCCGGAAGACCAACTACTTCGCGTCCTGAAAGAACCGCTGGAACGCTTCACGGAAAGCACCATCGTGGACCCTTCCAGGCTCGAGGCTCACGTACAGGAGATCCGGGACAAAGGGTACAGTCACACTATCGAAGAGTTGGAGATCGGGCTGAACGCGGTGGGCGCGTCTATTCGGGGCGCGGGCGGTGAGGTCGCGGGGGCCATTAGCGTCTCCGGCCCGGCTTTCCGGCTGCCGTCCGACGATATCCTGGAGGCCGGAATCCTGATCCAGGACGCCGCCACCGAGATATCCCGATGCCTCGGGTTCCATTCCACGAACCCTGGCGAAGAAGGATAGTTCGGGGGGCGAAGAGAACCACCCGACTCCCCACCAGAAAGTGAAGTGATCAACCATATTCCGTGCCATCTGGCGCTTCGGACGGGTGGGGCGTCAAGTGCTGGCGGATGGGGCGGGCTCGGGCAGGGAGAAGAGCCCGAGGAAACGTTCTATTGCCTGAAGGTCGCCCGAGAACTCCGCGTCCCCCGAACGCAACGCCTCATCGAGGCTTCGGCCTTCGTATACCAGCGCGGCCAGCGTGGATGGGTCCGTCTTGATCACCGCTTCGGGCCGATCCACGTTCCCGCGGACGATCTCGAATCGGCCTTCTTCCACCACGGCCCTGAAACGGTCCTCGCCGAGGCGTAGCTCGTAGCTCGCATCGAAGCCGTCCGCCGCGTCAGGATCGAACATCGTCCTGAAAGAGAGGATCAGGGAGTCCACGCCAAGAGGCGCATCTTGTGGCTTCGAAGGGGAGCGGGCGCCCCAGCGGCCAAGCTGGATGATCACCGGCTCCAGTTCCTCGCCCCACTCCGTCAACTCGTAGACCCGAGATGCCGCCGGCGGTGGCAGCTTGCGTCGCATGACCACCCCTGCGCCCTCCAACTCACGCAGCCGCTGGGAGAGGACGTTGGGGCTGGCGCCTGGCAATCCGGCCCGCAGGTCGGTGAAACGCTTTGGTCCCAATACCAACTCGCGCACCACCAGCAGCGCCCAACGTTCCCCTATGAGATCCAGAGCATGAGCCGCCGCGCATCCATCTTCGTATGTTCGCATCGTCGCCATGATGGAGATTTTATCATCGTGAGTCCTGATCGAAAATTCTATAGTTGTTTTGTAGGACTGCATCCGTATGCTTGCATCAGAAGAAGGCGAAAGGAAGGTGCAATATGGACTTGAAGATAGAGGTAGTGACGATCCCGGTCTCGGACGTGGATCGCGCCAGAGACTTCTACGCCCAGAAGGTCGGCTTCGAGGTGGATATCGACCACAGGGTCAGCGACGAGGTTCGCCTCGTCCAGCTAACCCCTCCCGGTTCGGCGTGCTCGATTCACCTCGGAAAAGAGACCGTGGATATGGCCCCCGGCTCAATTGATGGACTATTCTTGGTCGTCCGGGATGTGCGCGCCGCCCGCGCCCATCTGGCCGAGCGAGGCGTGGAGGTCGGCGAGTTCCAGGTCTTCGACGACGGCAAGTACCGAGCGGCCCGTGAGGGCGAAAACCTCGACTACGTCGGGTGCGTCTACTTCAGCGACCCGGACGGCAACCGTTGGTGCGTCCAGCAAATACCCGCCCGCGACTAAATCATCGAAAGGAACGAACATGGGGAAAGTAGCGACGGGGCTTACGATGTCGTTGGACGGGTTCATCGCAGGGCCGAATGACGGTCCTGAAAACCCGCTCGGCGAGAGTGGGATGCGGCTCTTCGATTGGTATTCGAGCGGCGACACCGACTACGAAATGCCGGGTACCGAGATGGTGTTCAGAGTCTCGCCCGCCAGCGCCGAACTCCTTCGAGAAGCGTTCGGAACGATGGGGGCGTTCGTGACGGGACGGAGGACTTTCGACATCGCCAACGGATGGGGTGGCAGACCTCCCCTGGGCGTGCCGTCCTTCGTCGTTACCCATGCGGTCCCCCAGGAATGGGTTTATGAAGGATCCCCGTTCACCTTCGTCACGGATGGCGTCGAGAGCGCCGTCGAGCAAGCGAGAGCGGTCGCGGGCGACAGGGACGTCAGCGTGGGCGCCGCGAGCATCGCGCAGCAGTGCATAAGGGCCGGACTTCTCGACGAAGTACACATCAACCTGGTGCCGGTACTGCTCGGAGAGGGCGTCCGATTGTTCGAGCATCTGGGCGATGGTCAAGTCGAGCTCGAACGAACGAGGGTCATAGAGGCTCCTGGAGTAACGCATCTCACGTTCCGCCTCGTGAAGGAGGATTGACATGAGGAAAGTGGTTGCAGTAGAGCTCGTATCGCTGGACGGCGTCATGGGGTCGCCGGACGTATGGGCTTTCTCCTACTCCAACGACGAGATGGAGGAGGCGAACGCATCGGGGATGGCCGCGTCCGACGCCATGCTGCTGGGTCGGGTGACGTACGAGGAGTTCGCGGCCTACTGGCCGCGCCAATCGGGTGGCGTTCCGATGGTGGACTACATAAACAGCGTGCCCAAGTTCGTCGTTTCGACGACCCTGGAGGAGGTCGAGTGGAACAACTCGACCCTGATCAAGGGAAACATAGCGGAGGAGATCGCCGATCTCAAGCGGCAGCCGGGCAAAGACATCACGATCGTCGGCAGCGGTGCCCTCGTTCGGTCGCTGCTGCGCGACGGGCTCCTCGAAGAGCTTAGGCTCATGGTTCATCCCGTGATCCTGGGGAGCGGGAAACGCCTCTTCGAAGACGGGGGAGTTCAAAGGGCCCTGAAGCTCGTAGACTCGAAGACGTTCGGCACGGGTGTCCTCTATCTCACCTACCAGCCGACTGAAAAAGTAGCAGAGGGATGACTCCGCCACCCGACGATCCACAGTCAAGAAAGGAGACCATGAACGACCTTCAACACCAAGTCCAGGAAGCCATCGACCAGTTTGTTGAGTCCGGGGCCGAGAGGGGCCTGCAGGTCGCCGTCTACCAGCACGGCGAGCTTATGGTTGACGCCTTCGCGGGCGTCGCCGACCCGGAGACCGAACGCCGGGTCGTTTCGGACACGCCGTTCTACGCCTACTCGACGGGAAAGGGCGCGACCGCGACGGTCGCGCACATGCTCGCCGAGCACGGCGCCTTCGGCTACGACACCCCGATTGTGGAGCTGTGGCCCGAGTTCGGCGCACACGGCAAGGAGGCTGCGACCGTGCGGCACGCCCTGACACACACGGTCGGCGTGCCCGGCATCCCGGCGGACACGACCCCCGAGGATCTGTGCGATTGGGACAAGATGTGCGCCGTGATCGCCGACGCCGAGCCCTGGTGGGAGCCGGGCACCAAGACCGCTTATCACGCCTACACGTTCGGCTACATC
>JACDGB010000167.1 GCA_013815485.1 Rubrobacter sp. | reverse complement strand
CCGATCACGACCACGACCTCGCCCTCGTCCACGGTGAGGTCTATGCCTTCGAGGACCTGGAAATTCCCGAAGAACTTGTCCACCCCGCTGAACTCGATAATGCTCATGGCCCGCGTCCCTCTCGAACTCCGCCCCGGCACGGCGGTAGAATAGCATAGACGATATCGGCTCAGAACGATGGGGGAGGAGCATTGGATAGCCTCTTCGACAGCGCGGAGGGTGGCGAGGATCGCGAGTCGCGGCTTGCGGAGCTTGCGCGGCAGGTGGCGGTGTGTACCCGGTGCGACCTGGCCCTCAGCCGTACCAACACGGTCTTCGGGACGGGGGATCCGCACTCGCCCCTGATGCTCGTCGGCGAGGGTCCGGGCGAGAACGAAGACGCCACCGGGCTGCCTTTCGTCGGACGGGCGGGCAAGCTCCTCGACGACATCCTCGCGGCGGTGGAGTTGACGAGGGATCAGGTATATCTGACCAACACCGTGAAGTGCCGGGCCGCGGTCGAGGAGGGTGGGAGGATGAAGAACCGTCCGCCCAGGACGGGGGAGATCCGGGCCTGCAACCCTTACCTCGAAGCCCAGATGGAGGCGGTGAAGCCCGAGATCATACTCTGCCTCGGCGGCCCGGCAGCCAAAACCCTAATAGACAAAAACTTCCGCATCACCAAAGACCGAGGCAAATGGCACGAGCTGGCGGGTGGTGTCAAGGCGATGGCGACCTTCCACCCCGCATACATCCTCCGCCAGCGCGGCGACGACCTCAAGCAAACCAAGCGCCTCGTCTGGAAGGACGTGCAGGCCGTCTACGCCGAGTACCAGAAGGCGATGGAGGCGCGGGGGTAGGTCCTGAGCGAAGCGAGAAATACCGCTGGAAGCGGAGCGCGGGAGGAGATGGAGGAAGTTCTGGAGCGCGGTGACGTGCGGGTGATGGCCGAGTTCTTCGACCGCACGGAACACGGGCGAGCTGGACCTGGAGCCGGTGGACGATCTGGTAGCAGGGCCGGAACTGGAGCAGATCTCCATACGGTTGCCGAAGGAGGATCTCGAGGCCCTCCGCCGGCGGGCGGCGCGGAGTGGCATCGTATACACGACCCTGATACGCATGATCTTGCGCCCCATCTCCAGAACCCGCCGACCTGATTTCGGTCCAGCCATGCTTTGATCGGCGAGAATCGTAAACATTCTCATAACGAATTCTGGACGCTGCTGTTATCATTGCGTGCGACAGAGTAGGAAATCGTCGAGAAGGGCTTGCAAACCGTGGTAAGCGCAACTACCGGAAGCCGCATGATGGATGGCACTGACAGAGAAATACTCAACTTTATTCAGCGGGAGTTCCCGCTGGAGCGGGAGCCTTTCAGCGCCATCGGGCGCGAGGTCGGCGTTGCGGGGAACGAGGTCATCCGCCGCATAGAGACCCTCAAGCGCGGCAAGGTGATTCGTCAGATATCCGCGATCTTCGACACCCGCGTGCTCGGGTATCAATCTACCCTGGTGGCCGCCAAGATCCCCGTGGAGAAACTGAACGCGGGCGCGAAGGCCGTGAACTCGCACCCCGGTGTCTCTCACAACTACGAGCGCAACAACGAACTCAACCTCTGGTACACGGTGGCCGTTCCGCCGGACTCGCGGCTCGGGCTGGAGGGTACTGTGGACGTGCTGCATCACATAAGCGGCGCGGAGAAGACGCGTATCCTGCCAACGCTCAAGCTCTTCAAGATAGGCGTCACCCTCGACATGAACGCGGGGGCCACCGCGAAGAAGGAAGCCCCAGCCTACGGCGAGAAGGACCGCGTGGACGCCGACCGCAACATCACCGAGGATGACAGGGCCGCCATCCTGGCTTTGCAGGAGGACATCCCACTCACGCCCAGGCCGTTCGATTTGTGGGGCGAGAAGATCGGGATGTCGTATGGTGAGTTGCTCGGTCGGGCGCACGATTTGCAGCGGCGCAAGATCATGCGCCGCTTCTCCGCCGTCCTCTACCACCGCAAGGCGGGCTTCCGGGCAAACGCGATGGGCGTGTGGAAGGCGCCCGAGGAGCGCGTCGAAGAGGTCGGCGAGATGTTCGCCCAGTACCAGGCCGTCTCCCACTGCTACCAGCGACCCGTCTACGAGGACTGGCCCTACGCCCTGTTCTCGATGGTCCACGGTCGCTCGGTCGAGGAGTGCGAGGCGTTACTCACCGCGATGTCCGAGGAGAGCGGGCTCACCGACTACGCCTCCCTCTACTCCACCCGCGAGTACAAGAAGACGCGGGTACGCTACTTCACGCCGGAGATGGACGCCTGGGAGCGCCTCTACGCCGGCGTGCTCCGCTAGAGCGCGCAAAGAACACCCGTGCTGAGTTGGGCGCTGCTGGTGGCGTTGCCGGCGGCGTTTCTAGCGGGCGTCGTCACCGGCATGACGGGCTTCGGGCTGGCGCTCATAAGCACGCCTCTGCTGCTCTTCGTCTACGAACCCAGCAAGGTCATCGTCCTGACGACGATCTTCTCGATCTTCATAAACGTAGCGGTGGTGTGGGACTCGTGGCGCGACGCCCACCGGCGGCTGGTGCTCGCGTTGCTTCCACCGGCGTTCGTGGGGCTCGTGGCCGGCACGGAAATCCTGCGCGTCGTGGACCCGGTCTACATCCGGCTGGCGGTCGGGGCCGTGGTGGTCTTTTCGGCGTTGATACTGCTCAAAGACCTCCGCCTTCCTGGGGCGGGTACGCGGTGGGGGCCGTTGGTCGCGGGCTCGGCGAGCGGCGCGCTTTCGACCTCGACGGGGCTCGCCGGTCCCCCGATAGTCCTCTTGCTCACCGCCCGTGGCCTCCCGAAGCACGACTTCCGCGGCACGAGTGCACTCTATTTCCTGGCAATGAGCGTGTTTGCCATAGCCGTGCTCGCCTTTCGCGGCGTCGTCGAGGCGGAGCACGTACCGCTCGGGGCCGCTCTCATCCCCGCGGCTCTCGTGGGGAAGGTCGTCGGCACGGCCGCGCTAAAGCGAGTCTCCGAGAAGGCTTTTCGGGGCATCAGCCTCGGTCTCGTCATCTTCACGGGCGCTCTGGGCGTCGCGACCGCCGTCTGGGCGCTGTTGTAGAACGGGAGATGACCGGCCATTCGAGACGATCTGGGATTTCCTGTTCGAAGGATGCGGCCCGCGACGCGGGTTTTGATCCCCTATAAAATCACGGAGGTTGGTACTTTCACGAGGAGGCGGGGATGGCGATACGGGTAGGGGCGCAGATACATCCGCAGCAGGCGAGCTACGGGCAGATGCGCGATACGTGGCTGAGGGTGGAGGATATGGGGGCGGACACGCTCTTCAACTGGGACCATTTCTATCCACTATACGGAGACCCGGACGGCAAACATTTCGAGTGCTGGACGCTCCTGGCGGCGATGGCTGAGGTCACCGAGAGGGTGGAGTTCGGGGCGCTGGTGACGTGCAACTCGTACCGGAACGCGAACCTGCTCGCTGACATGGCCCGAACCGTGGACCACATCTCCGGTGGACGGCACATACTCGGGATCGGGAGCGGCTGGTTTCAGAGGGACTATGACGAGTATGGCTACGATTTCAAGACGGCTCCGGATCGGCTACGCGACCTCGACGCCGCGATGCCGGTCATCGAAGAGCGTCTATCGAAGCTCAATCCGCCGCCGACCCGTGAGACACCGGTCCTGATCGGGGGCGGCGGCGAGAAGGTTACCCTGCGTATCGTCGCCCAACACGCCCATATCTGGAACGGCTTCGGTGACCCCGAAGCAGCGGGCCGCAAGAGCAAGATACTGGACGGATGGTGCGAGAAAGTCGGTCGGGACCCAAAGGAAATAGAACGGTCCATCAGTGTCCGTCCCAATCAGATCCCGAACGCCGACAGCTACGTGGAGAACGGCATAACGCACCTCATCGTCGGCGTCGGCGGCCCTGACTACGATCTGAGCCCACTGGAAGATCTGATCTCCTGGCGCGACGAATACCGCAAACGTAACCCGGAGATCCTCGCCGGCTGACCGTCTCGCCTACCCGGCGCTTATTGCCTGATCGAGGTCTAGGATCAAGTCCTGAGCGTCCTCGATGCCGACCGAGAGCCGGAGCAGGCCGTCAGTCACGCCCCGCGCCTCGCGCTGCTCCTTCGGAATGGCCGCATGGGTCATCGTGGCCGGGTGCGTTATAAGGGACTCGACCCCACCGAGGCTCTCCGCGAAAGAGAACAATTTCGTTTTCTGGACTGCTGCGTAGGCAGCCTCCGCGCCGCCCTTGAGGGTGAAGGAGACCATCCCGGAGAACCCGCTCATCTGCCGCTTCGCTAGCTCGTGTTGCGGATGACTCAGGAGGCCGGGGTAGTTGACCGTGGCGACCTGTGGATGATCCTCCAGGAACCCGGCGATGGCGAGGGCGTTTTCCTCGTGCTGGCGCATGCGGACGGCGAGGGTCTTGAGGCCGCGCAGCACGATCCAGGAGTCGAACGGCCCAGGCACACCGCCGGCGGCGTTCTGGTAGAAGGAGATCCTCTCGCGGAAACCCTCGTCCGAGGTCATGACCGCGCCCCCGATCACATCGGAGTGGCCGCCCATATACTTGGTCGTGGAATGCACCACGATGTCCGCCCCGAGTTCCAGCGGCCTCTGGAAATACGGCGAGGCGAAGGTATTGTCCACCGCGACGACCGCCCCGCGCTCGTGGGCCATCTCCGAGAGCTTCCTTATGTCCGAGAGCGTGAGCATCGGGTTGGTGGGCGTCTCGATCCAGAGCATCTTCGTCTCGGGCCGCAATGCCTCCTCGACCGATGCCGTGTCGGTGGAGTCAACGTAGTCGAAGTCGATCCTGTTGCCCTCCCGGAGCACCTTGTCGAAGAGACGGTAGGTGCCGCCGTAGAGGTCGTCACCGGCTACGACGTGGTCGCCGGGGGAAAGAAGGCTCATCACGGCGGTCGTGGCGGCTAGCCCGGAGGCGAAGGCGAGACCGTGATCCGCGCCTTCGAGGGCCGCCATGCACTCTTCGAGCGCGGCGCGAGTCGGGTTCCCGGTGCGGCTGTACTCGTAGCCTTTGTGTTCGCCCGGTGCTTGCTGAGTGTATGTGGAGGTCTGGTAGATCGGAACTATCGTCGCGCCGGTCGCCGTGTCAGCGTCCTGCCCAACATGGATGGCCCTCGTCGCAAACTTCATGCTCCCTCCCCAAAAATTCGGTACGGACGCTTCAAGTCATCCTGCGTGGCGGCGGAGTTGGCGAGCACCCATT
>JACDGB010000013.1 GCA_013815485.1 Rubrobacter sp. | reverse complement strand
CCCCCCCCCCCCCCCCCCCCCCCCCCCCCCCCCCCCCCCCCCCCCCCCCCCCCCCCCCCCCCCCCCCCCCCCCCCCTGGACGTGGGATCTGAAATGGACGAGATGGAGAAAGAGCGCAGGACGGACGACCGGGAAGGATATCTGGCCGGGGCCAGGGCGGCGCTCCCGTTCGCTCTGGCGACGCTCGCGTTGGGCATCTCTTTCGGCATGCTCGCCCGGTCCCTGGGCTGGGAACCGTTCGCGGCGATTGCCTCCTCCGTCCTTGTATGCTCCGGCTCCGCCCAGTTCGCCATGGCGGCTGTTCTGGGCTCCGGCGGAGGTCCGCTCGCGGCGATCGTGGCCGCCGTGCTCATAAACGCCCGGTTCGGGCCCATGGGCGTCGCCATCGCACCCTATCTCAGGGGCGGACCCTTCAGGAGGGCGCTCGAAGGGCAGGCGGTGGTGGACGCCTCGTGGGCACTGGCAAGCCGCGGCGGCGGAAGGTTCGACCGGGAGTACATGATCGGGGCCACGATCCCGCAGGTTGTAGCCTGGATCGGGGGTACGACCGCCGGCGTGCTGGGCGGTAACTTGGTCGGAGATCCGGAGAAGCTCGGACTTGACGCCATCTTCCCCGCCTTCTTTCTCGTGTTGCTGGTGGAGGAGATCCGGCGCGGCGGATCCGCGCTCGCGGCGGCGCTCATCGCCGGGGCACTGGCGCTGATGCTCGTCCCCTTCGCGCCTCCGGGCGTTCCGGTGATCTCGGCGTGCCTCGCAGCGCTGCTCGGCCTGAGGAGGCCGTCTTGACGGCACTCTGGATCGCTATCATCGTCGTCGCGGTCGCCAACGCGGCGATAAAGGCCTCCGGTCCTGTGGTCGTCGGAGGACGCGAGCTCCCCCCGTGGGCGACTGCGGCTGTCGCGTTGCTGGCGCCGGCGTTGCTCGCCGCCCTCGTGGTCACCCAGACCTTCAGCGAAGGCCAGCGCTTGGTACTCGACGAGCGGGCGGTCGGAGTGGCGGTCGCGGGGATCTTGCTCGCTCTCAAGGCGCCGGTGCTCGTTGCCATAGTCCTCGCCGCCGCCGTCACGGCCCTGATGCGGATCTTCGTTTGAGGATGGAATCGCGCGGCGAGCCAGTTCCCGTCGCCGGGATACCCCCGATTCCGCAGAGCCTGCTCGGATGAAAGGGAAAACAGCGAAGTCCGATTTCCGCCAGTAATCCGTCTGGGACGGTGCGACAATCGGGACCATGATCAAAGACTTCGAACATTGCTATCGGGCTGTCAGGAGCCGGGATCCCCGTTTCGACGGTTGGTTCTTCACCGCCGTGGCGACGACTGGGATCTACTGCCGCCCGAGTTGTCCGGCGGTCACTCCGAAGCGCGCAAACGCCAGATTTTACTCGACTGCCGCGGCGGCGCAGCGGGCGGGTTTCCGGGCCTGCAAGCGGTGCCGCCCCGACGCCGTGCCCGGTTCGCCAGAGTGGGACTCGCGAGCAGACCTCGCCGGGCGGGCCATGCGGCTCATCGCCGACGGGGTCGTTGACCGGGAGGGCGTCTCGGGGCTCGCGCGGCGGCTGTCTTACACGGAGCGGCATTTACATCGGATGCTCGTGGCCGAGGTTGGGGCAGGCCCGATAGCCCTCGCCCGCGCGCGACGGGCGCACACGGCGCGGCTCCTGATCGAGACCACCGCGCTGCCGATCTCCGAGGTCGCGTTCGCCGCCGGTTTCTCCAGCATCCGGCAGTTCAACGACACCGTCCGCGAAGTCTTCGCCACCGCCCCGAGAGAGCTTCGCCGGTCGCGGGGGGACAGCGGCGGTGCCGCGCCGGGGGAGATCTCGCTCCGTCTTCCCTTCCGAACCCCCTTCGACGCCGACGGTCTGCTGCGTTTTCTTGGAGACCGAGCTATCGAAGGCGTGGAAGATTTCGACGGCAAGACGTACCGGCGAACCCTGCGCCTGCCACAGAGCGTCGGCATAGCGTCGCTCTCAGATGGTGGGGATCACATCCGTTGCGTGCTTCGCCTGGAAGATCTGCGGGACCTGGGCTCGGCGGTGCAACGCTGCCGTCGGCTCCTCGACCTCGACGCCGACCCGGTCGCGGTGAACGAAGTCCTCGGCGACGACCCCATCATCGGGCCTCTCGCGCGCCGTTCCCCCGGACTGCGCGTCCCCGGAAGCCCGGACGGCGCGGAACTCGCCATCCGGGCCGTATTCGGCCAACAAACCTCCGTGGCTGGAGCCCGTACCCTCGCCAGCCGCTTGGCCGCCGAATACGGACAGACGCTACCTGAGTCGCTGTCCTCGACCGAAGGATTGACGCGCCTCTTCCCAGGACCGTCTGCCGTCGCGGAGGCCGACACAGCGGGCCTCGCCATGCCCGCCACCCGGCGCGAGACCCTTCAAAGACTGGCATCCGCCCTGGCCGACGGTGATATCGTCCTCGACCACGGCGCCGACCGCGAGGAGGCCGGCGGGAAGCTGCTCGCGTTGCGCGGCATCGGGCCGTGGACCGCATCCTACGTCGCCATGCGCGCGCTCGGCGACCCCGACGCCTTTCTTCCAACGGACCTCGGAGTACGGCGGGCGGTCGAGGGGTTGGGGGTTTCGGGGGATCCGGCATCCATCCAGAAGCTCGCCGAGCGATGGCGGCCCTGGAGATCATACGCCGTTCAACACCTGTGGAACGGCCAGGAAACTATGCAAAAGGAGACGCAATGAACGCATACGTTGACACAGTGGAATCTCCTGCGGGACCGCTCGCCTTCGCGGTGGATGAAGACGGTGCTCTGATACGGCTCCACTTCGTTGAGAGTGATCATGGTTCAGTCATGGAGCGGGATCTCGAAGACGAGGGATACGCCGTGTCTACGGACAAGATTCGGACCTCCGGCGTGCGCGAAGAGCTATCCGAGTACGCGACCGGGCGTCGCACGGCGTTCGAGGTACCGATTTCGTTTGCAGGGTCTGATTGGCAGAAGGCTGTCTGGCTGGAGTTGACGCGCATACCATATGGCGAGACCCGTTCGTACGGTGAGATCGCCGACAGCCTCGGAAGGCCCGGAGCCGCCCGGGCCGTGGGCCGCGCCAACGCCACCAACGTCCTGCCTCTGGTCGTGCCGTGCCACCGCGTCATCTCGGCGGACGGCTCGCTCGGCGGCTTCAACGGCGGCCTCCACCTCAAGACCCGGCTCCTGGATCACGAACGTCAGGTGCTGGGCGGGCGCGGCGCGGACGAGGCATAGCTTGGGGCCGCGCTCGAACGTCCGCGGGAGCACGGGATGAACGCCAGGCAACTCGGGGCGCTCGTGCTTTTGAGCGCGCTTTGGGGCGTCTCCTATCTGTTCATCCGGGTGGCGGTGCCACAACTGGGACCATTCTTCTTGATGGGCTTGAGGGTCGCGCTCGCGGTGCTGGCCCTGACCCTGTACGCCGTTGCCATCAGCCGTCTTCCCAAATTCCGGGGTCGGCTGCGGCAGTTTCTCGCACTCGGGACGGTCAACTCCGCCATCCCATTCAGCCTCATCGCCATCGCGGAGATAGAGCTACCCGCCTCCCTCGCCGCCATCCTCAACTCCACCACTGCTCTGTTCGTCGCCGGGGTGGCGGCGCTCTGGATCCGCGAGACGCTGACCGTGACGAAAGTCGCCGGACTCCTGCTTGGCATTATCGGGGTCGCGGCGCTCATGGGATGGACGCCGCTGCCGCTGACCGGGGCCGTGCTGCTCTCGGTCGGGGCCATGCTCGCCGCATCTCTCTCGTATGCCGTGGGCGGCGTGTACGCCAAGCGGACTTTCGAAGGCGTTCCGTCGCTCACGATGGCGATAGGCCAGCAGGCCGGCGCCGCGGTCGTCCTCCTGCCGCTCGCCGCCGCGAACGTGCCGGACAGGGTGCCTTCGCCGGCCGCCGCGCTCTCCGTGCTCGGGCTGGCTTTGTTGTCCACTACGGTCGCCTACCTGCTGTACTTCTATCTCATCCGCACAGCCGGACCCACAAAGACGCTCACGGTGACGTTCCTGATCCCGGCCTTTGGCCTCTTTTTCGGCGTCGTTTTTCTGGACGAGCCCGTCGGGCCGGGAACCTTCGCCGGCCTGTGCATCATCCTGGCGAGCGTCGCCCTCGTCAACGGGATCCACCCGTGGAGGAGAAAGATGAAAGCATGAACATGCGTTGCCGCCGGGCACTCTGGGGTTTCGCGCCCGTGCCGTTCTTCGCCGCCTTCGCTCACGAGCATCGCGGACGCGAGGGCTGTTCCGTTATCAGGTAAGCACCTCGCTCCGATGGATGGGCTCATCTTGAAGATTGCCTCACGGGGTAGAATCAAAAGGTGAGGCACGATACCAGCACGAGACCACTCCAGGCACCGCGCCGCATCCGGGCATATCTCGCCGCAACCGCCGATGACCCCGTGGTGCTTCTGGCATCCTCGGAGGAGGACGCGGAGCGGTACGCGCGCGAGGCGTCGTGTTTCACTGATGCCCCGGTCGTGCATCTCATTTCGCGCGGGGTGGCTTATGGAGACGTCTTCGATCCGGCGGTCACCCGAGTTGGGCGGCGTCAGCGGGCGTTGCACGCTCTCGCCTCCGCCCGCGTAGTGGTGGCTGGGCCGCTGGCGTTCATGGAGCGGACGCCGCTGTACGAGCCGATCTCGCTCCAAAGCGGGGTCGAGTTGGAGTTGGATGCGGCGCTGGATCTCCTGGTCTCTGTGGGATATGAGAGAGTGGATCGAGTCTCCAGACCCGGCGAGTTCGCGGTGCGCGGCGGAATCGTGGACGTGTTCCCGAGCACGCGGCGCTCGCCGGTGCGCGTGGAGTGGTGGGGCGACGAGGTCGAAAGCGTCCGCGCCGTCTCTTTAGCGACCCAGCGCGTCGTCCGCGAACTCGAAGGCGTGACGGTCTACGCGGCCCGCGAAGGCGACCTCGCCGGCCTTGCGGTCGGCAGCGACGATTACCCCGAGGAAGCCGCTCGCGGCGCGCGCGTGCCCGGCCTCGACGCCTTGCTGATGGACCTGGCTCCTGTCTCGGCGCGAGAGCTGTTGCCGGAGAGCGTCAGAGTGTGGCGGGAAGAACCGAGCGAAGGGACGCCGGAGAATCTGGACGGTCTCGTCGAGAATCTCTACGACCGGGAGACGCCCGCGGCGGACGTGGAGTTCACGGGCGGCGAGGAGGGGGAGGTTGTCTCGGCGCCGCCGGCCGGGGTGTTCGCCAGTTCTAGTTCTTTGAGGGAAGCGGCGCGGCGGCTCGACACTCTGGTAGACGATGGGATGTCCGTGTTCATCGCGTGCGGGTCGGTGGGGGAGGCGAAGCGGACGGCGTATGCGTTTGGGGAGATCCACCGCCACGTCAGGGAAGCAGACCTGGCCGACAGGAGCCTGCCGCCGGGTCTGTACGCGATCCCTGGAGAGATAGAGGAGGGCTTTACCTACCCGGATAGCGGCATTGCGGTGCTGCGGCGGGATGCTCTTTTCGGGCGTCGCCGGAAGGCGCGGGACCGGAGGCCGGGGCGCTCGCTCGCCTCGTTCGCGGATCTGAAGGGCGGGGATCTCGTCGTCCACGCGACGCAGGGCATCGGGCGTTTCGAGGGGCTCGTCTCGCGGGAGGTGCTCAGGGCGACGCGGGACTACATGGAGGTCAGCTACCGCGGTGGCGATACGCTGTTCGTGCCATACGAGCAGATGGAGCTTTTGCACAAGTACATCGGTGGCGAGGGCACGCGGCTGGACCGGCTCGGCGGCGCGACGTGGTCGCGGGTCACGGATCGGGTGCGCGGTCGCGTCAAGGCGCTCGCCGGGGAGTTGCTCCGGTTGCACGCGGCCCGCGCTTCAGCCCCCGGCTTCGCCTTCCCGGAGGACTCGGAGTGGGAGCGGGAGCTTGAGGAGAGTTTCCCGTATCAGGAGACGCCGGACCAGCAAGCGGCGATCTCGGCGGTCAAGGCGGACATGCAGCGTCCGCACCCGATGGACCGGCTCGTGTGCGGCGACGTCGGGTTCGGGAAGACGGAGATCGCGGTTCGGGCGGCGTTCAAGTCCGCGCTCGCGGGCCGGCAGACCATGCTACTCGCGCCAACCACGATCCTGGTTCAGCAACATGAGCGGACCTTCCGGGCGCGTCTCGGGAAGTTCGCCGTGAGGGTCGAGAGCCTCTCGCGTTTCACCCGGACGGCGGATCGGAAGAAGATAATCGCGGACTTCGCCGCCGGTGATGTGGACGTGCTGATCGGGACGCACGCGCTGCTCGGAGTGGCGGTGAAACCGGCGGATCTTGGGCTCATCGTGGTGGATGAGGAGCAGCGGTTCGGGGTCCGTCACAAGGAGCGCATCAAGGAGTTCAAGACCAGCGTGGATGTGCTCACGCTGACGGCCACCCCGATCCCACGCACCATGCAGATGGGCCTCGCCGCGCTGCGGGACATAAGCGTGATCGAAACTCCCCCAGCCGGACGCCGCAGCATCCTCACCCACGTCGGCCCGTACGAGGAAGACATGGTCAAACGGGCCATCGAGCGCGAAGCCGCCCGCGACGGCCAGATTTTCTTCGTCCACAACCGCGTCGAGACCATAGACGAGGTCACCGAGAGGCTGCGCTCTATCGTGCCGGGCGTGAGGTTCGTGACGGCGCACGGCCAGATGCCGGAGCGTGCGCTCGAAGATGTGATGCGTGGCTTCCTCGAAGGAGAATATGACGCGCTCGTCACGACGACCATCGTGGAGAGTGGGCTGGACGTGGCGACGGCGAACACCCTGATCGTGGATCGCGCCGACGCGATGGGACTTGCGCAACTCTATCAATTGCGAGGCCGGATCGGGCGTTCCACCCATCAGGGATACGCTTACCTCTTCGCCCCGCTCGGGGCAACCGCCGAGTCTCAGAAGCGCCTCGAAGCATTGATGGACTTCACGGAACTAGGGAGTGGCTTCGCCATCGCGATGCGAGATCTGGAGATTCGGGGCGCGGGCAACCTGCTGGGCGGAGAGCAATCCGGCCAGATCGCAGCCGTCGGCTTCGAGATGTATCTACGACTGCTTGAGGAAGCGGTCGAGGAGGCGAAGGGCAGAGCCCCGGAGCGTCAGGATGAGCGGCCCGTCATCGTGGAGTTGCCGCTCGATGCGTATTTGCCGCCAGAGTACGTGATGGATGAGATCGAGCGCGTGGACCTCTACCGCCGCGCCTCCGGCCTCGGCTCGCTCGTCGAAGTGGATGACCTGGCTGAAGAGTTGACGGATCGCTTCGGAGAGCTTCCTGAGCCAGCGCTCAACCTCCTCGGCCTCCAGCGCATAAAGCTCCTGGCGCGTCAGGCGGGGGCGGCCTCCGTGAGCTATCGCTCCGGAGGTTTGAGCATCGTCGGCGTGACCGCGCAGACCCCGGCACTGCTCCGTAGAGACACCGGCGGCGTGGTCGCGGGCCGCGAAGGCCGGGTCACGGTGCGCGGCTCGGACCTGACTCCGCTCGAACTCGCCGAGACGGCGCTGCGGGCACTCGGGGATTCCGGGTGAAGAATTCGTTTCGTCTATTTTGCGTGAGTCGAAAAGAGCTTGAGATCCGCACGCCAAACCTGCCAGAGATCAAGCGGATTCCGTATCAGCGGTCCTTTCGTTCTTGCTGAAAGCTGACCGCTCCGTTATTCCTCGAAAAGCTCTTGTCCCATCTGGTCCACCTTACGCTCGGCGTGCTCGGTCATGTCACCCTCGGTGCCGGTGTCCTCGGTCATCTGTTCGGAGATTTCATCCGCCTTGCGTTCGTTGTGCGCGTGCGGGTCTCCGCCGGAACCAGTGTCCTCGGTGACCCTTTGCGCGAGGTCTTCCTCCGCGCTCGCGGGATCGTATGGCATGACCCCTCGAAGAGGCATGTCCCTCATCATGCCCGCGTCGGCTTCCTCTTCTGTCACCTCGCTCGCGTAGTCCGCCGACTCCATCGAAGGCATGGAAGGCGAAGACTTCATGGATGGCATTGACTGCATGGATTCCAGCGAATCCTCTCGCATACCTGGCAGGGGACGAGGCTCGATGTCACCCTTCTCGATCCTGCGTTTCACCTGCTCCGCCCGACGCGAGGCCGCATTCGCGCGCTGATCTATCCTCTGCCGGACCTCCCTGTTAGCCCGGCGCATACGATCATCTATCCTCCGCTCGACTTCCCTCTGACGCCGTTCCTGATCCCGAATGCTCATCCAGCCAACCTTCCGTCCCCCGAACCTCGTCGCCAGGACCTTCCTTGATATCCCATCCACGGCTTACCCCGGCCCCCTGAGTTTCACACGCTCCCCGCCCGCTGTCTTCGGGGGTAGCCGGCAGTCTGTTTATGGAGTACCTTTAAAGTGTAGCTTCGCCAAGAGGGACGGCTTGGAGAGGGGTAGATGGATCATCTGCATCAGATCCTCGTATCGAAGGTCAGGGAGTGGCGAGAGGGCAACCATTGGGAGTCGCCAACTTTGAAGAATAAATTGCACACCAAGAGATCACGATAGCCGAGAGGTTTTAACGCTTGATCCGTGCTCTGATGAAGTCCTCGCTGCTTGTTCTGACCTCCTTGGGGTTGGCAGTAATAGCGTAGAGACTCTCTGGACGGACCTTCCTCTCCAACAATCCCGAGGCCATCTCGACCTTCTTGTCCTCCTTGGCGCAGTTCGCTGCCATCCCTGTGACGATAGCCTTCGGTGTGATAGTGCTCATCATCCAGCAGCAGGCCACCGCCTACACTGGAAGGGCCGAGGCACTGGTTGTGAACAGTCCGGGATTCATGTTCGTCGTTGTCCTGCTCTTTGAGGTGCCCGTCCTCTGCATCTTCCTCCTGGGATGGCTGGACTTGAGCGGCCCGTCCGCCAGTCGGTCCACTCAAGAATGGGCGGCGGCAACCGTTGGCCCCCTGATACTGACCTTCATGGCCCTGGCGCGGTTCGCCGCAGTGTGGTTCGCGCGGGTCAGCCCAGCGGAATTCTCCGGGTTTGTCTTCTCCAGGGCAGTCGAAGGAGTCGAACGTGCGGATCGCAACACCGTCTCCCTGGCCGTCCGTGGCCTCGGCGAATCTCTAAACAACCTGGCGCTCTCCACCGACTACATGAGCCTGCACCTGAGCATGAACCACCTGAGTTATTTCCTGCAATGGTACGTGCGGGAGCAAAAGCCCCGACTCAAGAAAAGAAAGCCCAGCTTCTTCGAGTACCAGTTCCCACAGAAGCGCACTGATAACGTCTGGATCGAGCGGGAAGTTTGCACCTTCGTAAGGGACGCCACAGACTCTCTGCTGGGAAGGTTGGGTCCAGCCGAGAGTATCTACTACTTGGTGGACAGCCTCCAGCCCTTTGGAGAAGCCACAGTAGAGGTAAAGGACACGGAGGCGTTGGAAGTCCTCGCTGACACCTTCGTCGAGATGGGTACGACCGAGAGGACGTTCGGTGTGAGCATCAACTTCAACACCAGACCACTAGAACGCTCCGCAGAAGGAGCACGCTGGACTCGCAAGAACGGCTACAAAGACGCCGAGAGACTTCTGGCATCGGTATTCTTTATTCTATTCGTGTACCTCAACTATCACATTCGAAGGATGCAGGCGGAAGCCTTCACCTCGTCGCTTCATGAAACGGAGGCCAAAAAGCTGAAGGAGGCCGGGATCGACTTCTCGGAGGCGGCGAAGGAGTCGCGCAAGAGGTTTGAGGGGTACTGGATCATCCGCTTTCCAGACCCCGACGACGAAATAACGAAGGCTTTAAAGAGAATCGAACGTCTGTAGATAAGAGTTTAAGCTGGCCGTCGAGAGGCCCGTGTTATAATTGTTCGCGTTCCACTGCACTCTAGGATTAGTGAGGGTTTTCGTCGTCTTGAGAGAGTATTTTGCCAGGAGAACCTGGCTCGTTGCTGGTTTCGTTTCCATCCTTCTCGTAGCTATGGCGGGATGTCAGCCCGCCGACCCGACCGCCGATGCGGGGTCTGAGGCGAAGAAGGTCGCGGTCTTCCGTGGGGGTGAGATCACCGAGAGCGAGGTCCAGGAGCAGGTGACGCTCCTCGCCCAGCAGAGCGGGATGGGCGAGGTAAAGCCGGACTCCCCGCAGTACGACACGATGGTGCAGCAAGCCTTGCCCCAGATCGTGGCTCTCGAAGTCTCCCGCGCATACGCCGAGGAGCAGAACATAACGGTCTCCGACCAGGACGTGAACCAGGAGATCGAGACTATCAAGGAGCAGGTCGCCAGCCAGGCTCCGGCGGACGTGAGCCGGGATGAAGCCTTCAAACAGGCTCTGGAGCAGAACAACCTGACCGAAGACCAGCTACGCGATGATATCCGCCAGAACCTGCCCCTTCAGAAAGTTCAGGAAAAGATCACGGGCGACGCGCAGCCTTCGGATCAGGATGTCCGCGACTACTACGAGCAGAACAAGGAGGCTGAGTTCTCCAACGCGCCGCAGCGTTGCGCCCGGCACATCCTCTTCAACAACGACCAGGAACAGAAGGCCGAGGAGGTCAAGACCCAACTCCAGGACGGCGAGGAGTTCGGGCCGCTCGCGGAGGAGTTCTCGCAGGACCCGCAGAGCGCGGCGAAGGGCGGCGACCTCGGTTGCCTGGAGCAGGATATGACCGTCCCCAACTTCAACGACGCCCTCTTCAACGCGGAGCAGGGTGAGATCGTCGGCCCCATCGAGACCGAGTTCGGGTTCCACCTCATCGAGGTCACGGAAATACAGGATGAGTCTGTAACGCCGTTCTCGGAGGCGGAGGATGGTATCCGCCAGCAGCTCGCTTCCCAGCAGGAGTCCGAAAAGTTTCAGCAGTGGATAGAGGGCCAGATCGAGGACCGCAACGTCAAATACCTGAACGGCTACGAGCCGCCGCAGTCGCCCCCGAGCCAACCTGCATCCGCCCAGCCGGGTTCGGCTTCCCCACAACCCTCTGGAGAATAAGTTCGTACCCGCCGGAAGGGCTTTTGCGGCCCTTTTGGTTTCCTCCCGGCGTTTTTACGGTACGCTTGCCGTAGCATCACGTCCGCTAACGTCGTAGAGTTACGGGCTGCATAGGAACGTTGTAAGAGTGACATGGGGAGGCTGTTGCCGATGACGGAGATCATCGCGGTCCACGGGCGCGAAATCCTGGATTCGAGAGGAAATCCCACGGTCGAGGTCGAAATCGCCACGGTGAGCGGCTTCATTGGACGGGCGGCAGTTCCTTCGGGGGCGTCTACCGGCCAGAGCGAAGCCGTCGAATTGCGCGACGGCGATGCCGAACGCTACGGTGGCAAGGGTGTCGCCAACGCCGTGAGCAACGTGGAGGGTGAGCTCACCGAGGCCGTCCTCGGGATGGACTCCACGGACCAGCGGGCATTGGATCTCGCCATGATCGAAACGGACGGCACGGACAACAAGAGCCGCCTCGGGGCGAACGCCATGCTCGGTATCTCTCTGGCGGCGGCGAAGGCCGCGGCGGAGTCTTCAGGGCTTCCACTGTTCAGATACCTGGGCGGTGCCGGGGCGCACACGCTGCCGGTTCCGTGCGCCAACATCCTCAACGGTGGGGCGCACGCGGCCAACAACGTAGACTTCCAAGAATTCATGATCGTTCCGGCCGGCTTCGATAGCTACGCCGAGGCACTGCGTTCCGTAGCGGAGATCTACCAGGGTTTGAAGAAGTTGCTCGGTGAACGCGGGCTTTCAGGAGGCATCGGGGACGAGGGAGGCTTCGCCCCCGACCTGGAGAGCAACGGTGCGGCTCTGGCCTTGATCTCGGAGGCCGTGGAGAGGAGCGGATACTCGCTCGGGGATCAGATATTCTTCGCCCTCGACCCGGCTGCCTCAGAATTCTACGAGAACGGCTCGTACAAACTCTCCGGTGAGGGCAAGACGCTCTCCAGCGAGGAGCTTGTGGATTACTGGGTCGGACTCTGCGACGAGTACCCCATTCTCTCCATCGAGGACGGGCTCGACGAGGACGACTGGGATGGGTGGGCTAGGCTCACCGAGCGTCTCGGGGACCGGGTGCAGCTTGTCGGGGACGATTTATTCGTGACCAACCCGAAGATATTGCGGCGTGGGATTGAGGGGAACATCGGCAACTCTATCCTGGTGAAGGTCAACCAGATCGGCACCCTCACCGAGACGTTCGAGACGATGGATCTGGCGCACAAGTCCGGGTATACGACCATGATCAGCCACCGTTCCGGCGAGACGGAGGATGCGACTATATCGGACCTCGCGGTCGCGGTGAACGCCGGGCAGATCAAGACTGGAGCCCCGGCTCGCGGGGAGCGCGTCGCCAAGTACAACCAGCTTCTGCGGATCGAAGAGTCCCTGGGCGACTCGGCGATATACCCTGGCCGATCAGCGTTCAACCCGAGGAAGGGGGCCTAACGTGCGCCGGACCAAGATAGTCGCGACGCTGGGCCCGGCGACCTCCTCGGAGGAGCGGATACGGGATCTCGTCAACTGCGGGGTTGACTGCGCGCGGTTCAACTTCAGCCACGGCGACCACAGCGTACACCTGGAGAACGCCCGAATCATCCGCGAGGCGGCCCACGAGCGGGGGCGCAACGTGGCGATCATGCAGGATTTGCAGGGACCGAAGATCCGCACCGGCGATGTCGAGGACGGCACGGAACTGTACGAGGGCAACCGGGTGACCATCGCCGCCGGGGACTTCGTCGGGGACGCCAGCCGGCTCGCCACCACATACGACCGGCTCGCCGAGGACGTGAAACCGGGACATCGCCTTCTCATAGACGATGGCCTCCTCGGCCTCCGGGTGGAGCGTATCGAGGGCGGCGATATCATCTGCGAGGTCATCGAGGGTGGTCCGGTTTCATCTCACAAGGGACTCAACTTCCCGGATTCATCGCTCTCCATAAAGGGTCTCACGCCGAAGGACCTGGAGGATCTGGAGTTCGGGATCAAGGAGCTCAACCCCGACTGGATCGCTACTTCGTTCGTTCGCACGGACGATGAGGTGCTGGAACTGAAGGAGCGGATCCAGGAGCTAGGCGGTGATGCGCTGGTGATCTCCAAGATCGAAAAGCACGAGGCCATAGATAACATCGAGGAGATCATCCGCGCATCGGATGGGATTATGGTGGCGCGTGGGGACTTGGCGGTCGAGCTTTCCGCCGAACGGGTGCCAATCGAGCAAAAGCGCATGATCGCGCGTTGCAGGCGTCTAGGAACGCCAGTGATCGTCGCCACCCAGATGCTCGACTCGATGATGCGAAATCCGCGTCCCACCCGCGCCGAGGTCTCGGACGTGGCGAACGCCATCTTCGACCGGGCGGACGCGGTCATGACTTCCGGGGAGACGGCGGTGGGGCGTTATCCGTTGCAGAGCATTCAGGAGATGGACCGCATCTGCCGGGCCGCCGAGGGGGCCATCAACTATGGTCGGGACATTACTGCTTCGTCAACCTGGGGCAGGGGTGATCGCTACGACGCCCTCACGCACGCCGCCTGCGAGCTGGCCGAGGTACTCGATGCCG
>JACDGB010000166.1 GCA_013815485.1 Rubrobacter sp. | reverse complement strand
CAACGAAGCCCTCGCCGCCGGCCACGAGACCGCCCGCCTCTCTCCCACCCGCCGCCGCGCCCTGAAACACCTCGAACTCTACTCCGCCGCGGGCAACCGCATAGAACTGGCCGTCATCAACGTGCGCGTTCTCGCGCGGGGGGCGGCCAACGCCACGCGCCGCGGCGATCCAACCCCGCCGGTATTGCCGGAAGCTATACTGGATCTCTCCCGCTCCGTCAAAGCCCTTGCCGTCTTTCTGGAAGAGCCAGGCCCGCCGGACGAAGCTCGCGGGTACGCCCTGGAGGCCGCGGGCAAGGCAACCGCCATGCTCCGGGACCGGCACGATCTGGCGATCAGCGTCCTCGTCGGACAGGTTCGCTCGGCGGCGATGGACCTCCTGCGAAGCACTGGCATGGATCAAGCCTCGGCACTGGCGGCACTCGAAGAGGCCGCGGGCAGCGCCTCGGACGTTGGTTGAAGAGGTGGTGCCGGAAGTTGCCTATATCCGTGGTTCGGGAGTCGTACAGCGCGTTGCGAAAGAATAGATCCTTCCACGAACCGGGCTACAAGATTCAGCAAATACTCACTCGGAACGGATCGTGCGCCGATCAAAGGATCTCCGGGAAGGTGGATCAACCTATGAACTCCGCTGGTAAAAGGGAAACACGACCCCCGACACGGATGCGCGGCGTGGGCTTTCGGTCGAAACCGTAGAGAGTCGCCAGGACCGCGACGTTACCCGGATTCCGTTTCGGACATCCTCCAGCTAACGGTCTCCATTGCGTCTCCCACCGAGACTCTAGCCTCCGCTATGGCGCGGTTGATCTCGATGCCGGATGGCGACTTGGGGTCGAGCAGCTTCTGAGCGGCCTCTAGCTCACCTTCGGCCCGAGCCAGATGCTCGCGCATCCGGTCCAGGGACATCCGGAGGTCGTGGTCCATGCGCTCCTAGTCCTCGTCCCCCGGCGCACCGCGCCACATCGTCCCCGGCTGGTAGTCCTTCCGCCTGGAGAACAGCTTCTTCCTGCGAACGGTGAAGTCCTTGCGGCCAATGACCCGCTGCCGGAACTCCCGGCCATCCGGGAAGTACCCGAGAAACTCCACTCGCCGAAACTCGCGCAGCTTGCGCGCGTCCTGGTCGTCGAAGCGGCCGTGCAGGCTAGCGTGGAACCACTGCCGCGGCGGGAGGTTAAGGACGACCCCCTCACGCAGAAGCACATCCCGGAGCGTCCCAGTCACCTCCTCGCCGTCTTCCCTGACGAAAACCACCCGGACGTCGCGTATCCCCGTTGCGAACGGTTGCTCGTTGAACAGGTCCACGTCGAAGGAGCACATGGCCTGGTTGAGTGCCCCGGCCCGCTGGAAGTTCAGATCCCAGTTCGAGACGACGCACTCGACCTTGCCCCGCCACTGGAGCCGACGCTCGATGCTCATTCCAGCCAGCACGCCAGCTATCGCGAGCAACCCGCCCACGATGGCTCCACACACGGCGGCCGTGATCACGGTTCCCATCATCCTTGCAAACCGTCCTTCGATGTTTTCTCCATCACGCCCAATATATTAACCTCACATCCGCGCGCCTGCGACCCCCAGCGAACATGCTCCGGCTAATGACTCCGGCTAATGGCCTGATCACCTTCATTTCTGGTGATTTGCAACCCAGCCCGATATTGCGAACCGGGTATACTTCCAGATATGGAGAGGCTGGAGACGAGGAACCTCGGGATCGGCGAGGAGCGATTGGCCTGGGAGGGTCTCGCGGTTTCGTGTTCTCCCCCACTCCGGCGCTTCGGGGCGTTCAGCCTGGTTGGTTTCGCATTTTTCGTGGCGGCCATGTCCGCCGTCACCGTGGCTTATAATCTGTTCGGCAAGCAGTACATCGAGGGCCAGGGCGTGGCGGTGCCTGCGGCGGCTATCTACGCGACCATGATTTCGAGCCTTGCGTTCGTAGCCTGCGCTTATGGGATCTGGCTCATCAGGAGCCTGCGTTCCTACAACGCCTTCGCCGGGATTCTTCGTCGGGGAGGACTGGACCCTCGCCGCCCCACGGTCGGGGGCCTTCGGGCGTACTCCGACGAGCAGATCCTCGCCCTCCGCGCCCGCTACGAGAAGCTCCACAAACCCGAGCAAAAGGCTCTCTTCGAGCGGGCATTCGGCTTCCACGGCAAAGACGGTTTCTCCCTGGGACCCTTAAGCGCGCGGCCCGGCGAGTTCGAGATGAACGCTTTGCGCGTGGAGTGGGAGGCGCACCTGATCCTACGCGCCGCCGACCCGATGCCAGAGGTCTCCTGGTACACAGAAGGCCGCATGGGCCTCCTGCCCCGCCAACCGAACGAGATGAGACGACTCTCCTACGCGCTGCGCTACACCGGCGATTCGGTGCGCGAGCTCAAGCGCCGCTACGGCTACCGGACGGATCGCTGGTACGCTACCGTTCCCGAGGGCAAGCTCTGGGACGCCGTCCGCGACCTCGAAGACGCCCGACGCATCCAGTCCGCCCTCGTCCGTCAGGGCCGCGGCTAAGAAATCTGTCGTCACCCTCGGAGCAATCGAGGGACCACGCCAGACCTGGACTCACTCCGCGGTGACCAACCAGTAGGGTCCCGGACAGCGCACAAGAAGTTCGCGCAGCGCCTGTTTGTACACGAGATCGTTCTCCTCAAGCGTCGTGCCCGCGACGTAGGGAAGGCTCGTCGGCTTCGTGTAAGCCGGACGCGAGTTATAGGGTTATAGTCCGAGCATGAGCCCATGCCTCGTACTCGGACCACTCCTCCGCTATACCGGCGCGACGGACGCCACGGTCTGGGTCGAGACGGACACCGCCCGCGAGGTCTGCGTGATGGTGGACGGCTCGGCCCACCGCGCACGCACTTTCTCCGTGGAGGACCACCACTACGGCCTGGTCAGGATCTCGGGTCTCCGGCCCGGCTCATCTTACGAATACTCGGTGCAGCTTGACGGAGAGAGGGCATGGCCGGAGCCTGGCTACGATTTCCCCCCGCCCCGTATTCGGACCATCTCCCCTGACGATAGCCTGTCGCTTGCTTTCGGATCGTGCCGGGTGTCGGTCCCGCACGAGCCACCGTACACGCTGACCAAAGACGAGGACAATCTTGGACACGGGCGGGATGCGCTCTATGCTCTTGCCTTACGGACCCGGAGCGAGCCTCCTGATAGGTGGCCCGACGCGCTGTTGCTACTCGGGGATCAAGTCTACGCGGATGAAGTGTCTCCAGGCGCGCTGGAGTTCATCCGCTCCCAGCGTAATCCGGACGAGCCGCCTGGGGTCGCGGACTTCGAGGAATACACGCGGCTGTACTGGGATTCGTGGAAGGAACCGGCGATAAGGTGGCTGCTCTCCACCGTGCCTTCGGCGATGATTTTCGACGACCATGACGTTCACGATGACTGGAACACCTCCGAAGCCTGGTTGAAGAGAATGCGCGCCGAGCCGTGGTGGGAGAAGCGCATCACCGGGGCGTTCATGTCGTACTGGATCTACCAGCACCTCGGCAACCTCTCGCCGGAGGAACTGGAAGAAGATGACCTCTTCAGAAAGGTGAAGAACGCGGGAGACGCCACCCGTGTACTGCGCGAGTTCGCCCATAAAATCCACAGGGAGGCTGCGGGCACCCGCTGGAGTTACCATCGGGACTTCGGCGGGGTCCGTCTCATAGTCATGGACTCGCGCGCCGGACGGGTGCTGAAGGAGGGACATCGCTCCATGCTCGGCGCGGAGGAGTGGGCCTGGGTCGAGGACATGGCGACCGGCGACTTCGACCATCTCCTCTTCGGCACGTCGCTGCCGTTTCTCATGGCCCCCGGCCTGCATCACCTCGAAGCGTGGAACGAGGCCGTCTGCGCCTGCGCCTGGGGACGGGCGGCGGCGAGGCTCGGCGAGAGGTTCCGGCAGCTCGTGGATCTGGAGCACTGGGCTGCCTTCCAGAGTTCTTTTCACGGCCTCGCGGCATTATTGGGATCCATCGCCTCCGGTGAACGCTCGAACGTCCGGGCTCCGGCGTCCGTGATCCTGCTCTCCGGCGACGTGCATCATGGCTACCTGGCACAAGCGGATTTCGGGGACGGAGCGAGGAGCCCCGTCTATCAGGCCGTCAGCTCCCCGATGCGAAACTTGCTCGGAGGGCCCGAACGCCTCGGTCTCCGCATTGGCTGGACTAGACCCGGAGAGGTCTTCGGAAAAGCTCTGGCCCGCCTCGCAGGCGTCGAATCCCCCACCATCCGCTGGAGCCTGACCCATGATGAACCCTGGTTCGACAACCACGTCTCCACCCTGAAACTTCAGGGCCGCCAAGCATCACTGAAGGTCGAAAAGGCCGTCGCCGAATACGCTGGGGAGCCGAGCCTGCGCCCGATACTCGATCGCCGTCTGGCTTGAGTAGAATTCAGGCAGCAAGTGTCAGACATCAGCGTACAAACCCGCCAAACCGAAAGCTAGCATCAAGGAGGAAACCATGAAGATCGTCCACACTGCGGAATCCGAGACTCGCCGCGCACCGTCCGAGTGGGTCACCGGAGCCGTCTGGATGGACGCTACGCCAGCCGAATCGTCTCCCGGCGCGGGCGTCTTCCGCGTCTCCTTCGAGCCGGGGGCGCGCACCAACTGGCACACGCATCCAGAAGGTCAGATCCTGCACGTCATCGCCGGAGCCGGACGCGCCGCCACCGAAGGTGGCCCCGTCACGCAGATAAAGACCGGCGACGTGGTCTACTTCGCCCCGGATGAGAGACACTGGCACGGTGCCGCCCCCGACGCCTTCATGGTCCACCTCGCCATCAACCCGGCCACGAACAGCGATGGCGGAACCGACTGGCTGGAACCCGTCACCGGCGAACAGTACGAGGAAAATGGCTGATCAGTTCCGCCGCAAGCGTCGCGGTAGAGACGGTCAAGTGATCTCATCAGAAGCACGGTTCGGCGAGTCTTCGATGCTCGTCCGGCGTTCTTCGGCGAGGACGGCGAATACTCTGGCGCGACCGGTTTGACGCACCGTCTGCGGCTGCTCGACGTTTGGGTCGTGCTGTTTGTCGTGGTGGCTCTGGTCGTGATCGGGCCGCTCCGAGGTGCTTTCGAGGCGTCTCCACTGGTTCTTTTCATCGGCGTTCTGGTCTTATTCATGGCTCCCGGCGTTTTGCTGACGCACTGGTTCCTGAGCGAGCGTCTCCCTGGCGCGACCACGATCCCTGTGTCGTTTGTGATCAGCACTGGCCTCTTCGGCCTTCTGGGCGT
>JACDGB010000012.1 GCA_013815485.1 Rubrobacter sp. | reverse complement strand
CGCTCTACCTGGCTTCTTGGTCCTTCGTCCTCGCTCAACGTCACCCCTCTGGCTTCCTCGCCGCCCGTGTCCGGGAGCATATGCCACGCGGCTACTAGTATAATCTTCGTCTTGTGAGGTTCGACCGCGCACTTCCGGGCACCAACGAGGTATTTCTCACCGATGGTACCCTGCGCCCCGTCTACGAAACTGTCCTCGAGGAGTTGGCGACCACCGGCCCAAAACGATGGAACGAGAGGATCCGGAACGCCCACCGCCTCCTCCTCGAAGAACAGCACGCCTTCGGCATTCTGGAGGGAGACAAGACCCACCCGACGGACTGGTTCCCTCGCATAGTCCCCGCCGCTGACTGGGAACGCCTCGCAATGGGGCTGTCACAGCGCATGGTAGCCATCAACGAATTCCTCCGAAGGCTGGAGACCGGCAAGGAAGAAGTCGTGCCTCGAGAAGTCGTGGAGAGCAGCATACTCTACGACACCTCGTGGAAGGACCGCTTCGGCCCCGTTCCGGCGCGTCAGATCGCCTTCGATGTAGTGGCGACGGAGGACGGAGGCTGGAAGTATCAGGTCATCGAAGAGAACGCAAAAATGCCCGTCGGACTCGCCGCCATGACCCGCCGCCGCAGGATGAGCCACGAAGTCTTCTTCCCGAAAGCTCACGCCGGGCTTCCGGTCCTCTCACTGGACGGATGGCTCTCCCGCCTCGGCGACGCGCTGCGGGCCGCCTCTCCGAAAGGTCCCGAGGCAACGCTCGCCGTCATAAGCAGCGGTCCCGATGACCAGTTTTACCTCGATCATCACATCTACGCCCGGGAAATGGACGCCATCCTCGCCGAGACAAAGCATCTGAAAATAGACGGAGACGGATACTTGGCGCATGAGCCATCGGGCCGCCGCATAGACGTGATCTACGAGCGGGTGGACGAGGACAAGCTCTACGCGGATATCCCAGGTCTTCTGGAGTGCCACGTCGAGGGAAAGGTCCATATCCTCTTCGCCCCGAACTCCGAGATAGTGGATGACAAGGGCGTGGGTGTCTTCGTCCCCGAGATGGTGCGGACATATCTTGGGGAGGAGCCGCTCATCGAAAACGCCAGGACGTGGTCGCTCGCAGTCGAGGAGGACCGCCGATACGTCATGGACCACTTCGGGGAGCTGGTCGTCAAGAGCCGCGGCGGCTACGGTGGGAAGGAAGTCATGATCGGCCCGGAAGAAACGAAGGAATCCATCGAAAGGTTCCGCAAGAAGGTCGAGAAGGACCCTGTCGAATACGTGGCGCAGGAGACCATAGACTTCTCGACCCACGTACTCTGCGAGACGGACGAGGAAGGGTTATTTCTGCGTGACTCATACGCCGACTACCGGGTACTCGTGCTCGCCCCGGACCCGGAGGACCCCGGCGTGGTCGAGGTGGTTCCCGGTTCCCTGACCCGCGTGGCCGCGCCGGGCAAGCACGTCGTCAACATCTCAAGCGGCGGCAAAATGAAGGACACCTGGGTACTCGAAAGGTAGGGATTATGAACTACGGAGACCTCATAAGGGACTCATTCCGCATCACCTGGCGCAACCGCTATCTGTGGTTCTTCGGGTTCTTCGTGTACCTGGGTTCCGTGGGTGGCGGCGGTGGAGGCGGCAGTGGTGGTGGTGGAAACGGCGGAGACTTCCAGGAGCAGAGTTCCGCGGAGATCGCCTCCGTCTCGGCGACTGCCGTTCAGAGTACGTTCCAGAACGTCGGTTTGATCATCGGTCTGATCGCGGTGTCGTTCGTGATCTTCCTCGTCCTCTTCGCGATATACGTGGTCTCTCAGGGCGGTCTCACCGACAGCGTAGCGGCGGTGGAGCGGGGACAACGGCGCAGTTTCTCGACTACCTGGCGGGCCGGGGCGCATCTATTCTGGCGCGTGCTCGGTCAGATCCTGCTGTTCGTCGGGATCGTGCTCGGGCTTCTGCTCGCCGTTGCGATACCCATTGGACTGCTGGTCGGCGGAGCCTTCTTCACGGACTCGACGGCGTTTAAGGTGGTGGCCGTCGTCATAGCCATACCGGTCGTTATCGTGGCTCTGTTCGTGATCTTCATCCCGGTTGCGATTATCCGGCAGTTCGCCCGGCGGACGATGGTAGTTGATGGCGAGGGCGTCATAAGCTCCGTCGGGAGCGGCTACCGGATGTTCCGGCGCAACATGGGCCGGAGCCTGCTGGTGTGGGTGATACAGCTTGGGATCATGCTCGGCGCCACCATCGCGTTCATCATCGCCGCGCTGATAGTGGGATTCATACTCTTCCTCCCGACGATACTCCTTGCGGTTGCGGAGGCCGCCACGGCGGCGATCATAGCTGGCATAATCGCCGGAATAATATTGCTCCCCCTTCTCATCGTGGCCTCGGCCATCCTCGGGACTTTCAACCATTCGTACTGGACACTCGCCTACCTGCGAATGACGCCCGGTACAACAGGAGCAACCCCGCGCGTCGTATAAACGTAGAAGGGTCCCAACGGACCTGACGGCGAACGGAGAGGCTCGGCGATGAACTACGGGGATCTGATCGCGGACGCTTTCAGGATGGCGTGGCGCAACCGCTACCTGTGGTTCTTCGGCTTCTTCATCGGCGGAGCAGCAGGCTATTTCAACGTCAGCGTCCCCCCGAGCACGGAGAGTTCCACCTCTGCGAGCGGCGTCCCAGCCTGGCTGGTCGGCATAGGCGGATGGGCGCAAGCAAATATCGCCCTGGCCGTGGCCCTGGGCGCTGTGGTCTTCGTCCTGTTCCTGGTCTTCTTCGTCGGGCTGACGCTAGTCTCCGCCGGGGGCCTCGTGGACAGCGTCGCGGCGCTGAGCCGGGGCGAGAGACGCAGCTTCGCCTCGACCTGGCGGGCCGGAGTAAGGAACCTCTGGCGCGTGTTTCTCTACAGCTTGTTGTTCTCTCTGATCGGGCTCGTGCCTTTGATCGTGATCGCAGGTCCGGCGGCGCTGGGCATCTTCGGGGTAGTCTCCGCCACGGATTCGGTCGGGCTGCGCGTCCTGTTCATCTCCATCGTTGGGCTGGTGGCGCTCGTGTTGCTGCTCGTCATCACCGTGGCGTTGTATCTGGTGGGGCAACTCGCTTTGCGGGAGTTAGTGATCGGAGGCCGGGGCATCTTCTCCGCGATAGGGGGCGGCTACCGGCTGTTCCGGCGCAATCTGGGACGCACCATTGTGGTTTGGCTGATACAGCTTGCCATCGCCCTCGCGGTCACGGCCGTATTGTTCGTCGTGACCTTCGTCATCGGCATCGCGCAGACCGCCGGGTTCTTCGCGCTGTCCTCGGCGGCGCCGTATCCGCTGGTCGTCGGGGTGGCGGTTGTGGTCGGCCTGATCGTCTCGTTGCCCCTGATCCTGTTCGCCGCCATCTTCGGGGTCTTCAACCACGCCTACTGGACCCTCGCCTACCTGCAATTAACGGTCGAACAACCGCCGCGAGGAGAATATTCTCCCAGCACATCGGGGTAAGTACGCGCCGTGAGCTAACAGGAAGGTTCCAACATGGCGAAGCTGGATGGCAAGGTGGCGGTGGTAACGGGCGCTTCGAGTGGTATCGGGGAGGCGACAGCCGAGGCTCTGGCGGCAGAGGGCGCATCCGTGGTGGTCGCGGCGCGGCGGGAGGGCCGCCTGACGGACCTCGTGAAGCGCATGGAGGGAAATGGAGGAAAGACCCTCTCCGTGCAGTGTGATGTCACGGACGAGGAGCAGGCGCACGCCCTGATCCAAAAGGCCGAGGAAGAGTTCGGGAGCGTTGACATCCTCGTGAACAACGCGGGCGTGATGCTTCTCTCGAAGGTCGAGAAGGGACTCTCGGACCAGTGGCGTCAGATGTTCGACGTGAACGTGATGGGTCTTCTGTACGCAACCGACGCCGCCGTCGAGGTGATGAAACGCCAGAAGAGCGGGCACATCGTGAACATCTCAAGCGTCGCCGGGCGCAAGGTCCGCCCGACCGGCGGTGTCTACTCAGGGACCAAGTTCGCCGTCAATGCCATCTCCGAAGGGCTGCGCCAGGAGCTTTTGGAAGACAACGTCCGGGTCACGATGGTCGAGCCTGGGGCCGTGGAAACCGAGCTGCCGGACCACATCACCGACGATGAGGCTCTCGAAGGGATGGGCGGGCTCATGCAGATCGAACGTCTCCAGTCCGAGGACATAGCCAACGCCATCGCCTACGTCGTCACCCAGCCCGAGCGCGTTAGCATCAACGAGATCCTCATCCGCCCCACGCAGCAGCCGAATTAAGTTTCGGGAGCTTCTGTCGCTGGTTTGCCCTGAACCTCCCCGGTGCTCTTCCGTTCGCCCGTAGGCAAAGGTTATAATCGACGCGTAGGGCGCAATCGGGGAAAGGAAGAGTGATGGATGCTGTTGACGTTGCGCAGGGTTACTTCGACGTCTGGAACCGGCGGGACGCGGATGCGATCGCCGCTACTTTCGCCGATGGCGGCACGTACAGCGACCCTAACGCGCCGGATGGATTGACCGGACAGGCCATCGCCGAGTACGCGGGCGGCCTCTTCGCGGCGTTCCCGGATCTCTCGTTCGACATACTCAGCCACGCCCCCGCCGGCGACGGGATGGTGGCGGCGCAGTGGATGATGCGCGGGACCAATACCGGTTCTTTGCGATGAAACCCGCCGACCGGGAGCACCATCGCTCTGCCGGGAGCGGACTTCATCGCGGTGGAGGATGGCAAGGTCCGGTCGGTCCAGGGGTACTTCGATCAGGGAACCCTCATGAGGCAGCTCGGGCTACAGGTCATCGTCCAACCGTACTCCGTCGGGCCGGTCACCTTCGGCAATAGCGTGTATTTGCAGCCCGGCAATCGCACGAAGCCGGGCGCTTTCAGCATCACGGCCCTCCAGGTCAGGTCCGAGGACGAGGCTGAGAAGGTCAGCAGTTACTCACAGCAGATCCTACAGGAAATGGCAAGGATGCCCGGCGTCATCAGCGTGCTGCTCGCCCGCGCCGGCCACCGCATGCTCACCGTTACCGCCTGGGAGGACGCCGAGAGCCCGGGGCAGATGTTCCGCGGCGGCACGCACAGAGGCCATGCGTCAGTTCTTCGGCCCCGACTTCACCGCCGGAGGCGTGACGAGCGTCTGGAAACCGGAGCGCATCAACGCGCTGTGGGTGCGCTGCGAGTCGTGCGGCAGCATGGAAGACCACGACCTCTCCAACGGGACGTGTCAGTGCGGCCAGCCGCTCCCGGAGCCTCCACCGTACTGGTAAGAAAAGCTCGTTTGACAAACCGAAGCGCCAACCGACTGAAAAGCTAGAAACGCGCTGGCATCGTGACGCGAGACTCGCCGATTTTCTTCCCTTCCTCGGCCTCGAGAAGCTGGTTCATGGACGCCACTGCCACCTCCAGTTCGGCGCGGCGGGGCTCGGTGGTGGTGAAGTATTTTTGCAGGAAGTTGCCGACGGCTATGGATGGGCGGCTCTTGCCGAAGATGAACCACGCTTCGGAGATGAGGATGAACTGCAGGATAGCGTAGCCCCACCAGCCGATGATCGGGTCGAGCAGTGCGGCGAGGATGATATAGGCCAGAATATTGGTGCCGCAGCGGGGGTGGATGCGGCTGGCCTTCTTCGCGTTTTCGAGGGTCACCTCACCGTATTCCTCGTAGGCTGCGACGGATTTGTGCTCGGCCCCGTGGTAGCGTCCGAGGGGGCCGAACTTCATCACGGCGAAGAAGAGTATGAGGATGGGCAGGATGGGGAACGCCGCGAAGAAGCCGAAGGCGCCGCCCAGGACGCCTCCGCCCCCGCTCCCGAGTTGCATGAGGCTCACGAAGATCCAGAGGACGGCCATCGTGACGGCGAAGAAGACGAGCGTCCACGCGGAACCGACGACCTGCGTGAGGAGCCGACCCCAGAAAAAGAAGGAGCGCAGTACCGGCAACTCGGAGGCGCGGAGCACCATCGGGTTCTTCGGGCGCCACAGGTTCGAGGACTCGACCCGGATGTGGATCTCGCCTTTCTTCCGGTACGCCGTGCTCATGTAGCCAGGCCCAAACAAGTCCAACCCGTCCCAGCGCGCCATGCCGCCGAACAACATCCGGTCTTTCTTTTGTTCCTTCGGGACGGCTTCTCGCGCCAAAGCACTCCTTCTAGTCAGGGAGGATCAGAGGCTCAAAGGTTAGCACGCTGGCGGATTATGGGACGTGTGATCTACCCGGCTGGTACGAGCCGCAAGAGACCTTCCTCGTTGCGAAGCTCCCGCTCGGAGAGGAAGCTAGTCGAAACGCCGCCGCGCCGGAAGTCTTCATCCTCCAGGATGGCGAGGTGCAGTGGCAGCGTCGTCTCGATGCCCGCGATGGCGAACTCGTCCAGCGCCCGCAGGCCGCGCCGAATGGCGGCCTCCCGGTTCGCGGCGAAGACTATGAGCTTCGCCAAGAGTGAATCGTAGTGCGGAGGAATCTTGTAGCCTGCGTAGAGGTGCGAGTCAACCCGGACGCCGGGTCCGCCGGGCGGGTTGTAAAACTCCACGGGTCCGGCCTGCGGCAGGAAGTTGCGACGCGGGTCTTCGGCGTTGATCCTGAACTCGATGGCGTGCCCTTCGAGCATCGAGGCGCCGCGCGGGACCTCCATTCCCTCCCCTGAGGCTATCCTTAGCTGCTCGGCGACCAGATCCACCCCCGTCACCATCTCGGTAACGGGATGCTCGACCTGGAGCCTGGTGTTCATCTCGATGAAGTAGAACTCGCCGTCCGCATACACGAACTCGATCGTCCCGGCGCCCTCGTAGCTCAAAGAATCCACGAGAGATGCCGCCGCGTCCATCATGCCTTTGCGGGCCTCCTCCGGGAGACCGGGCGCGGGGGATTCTTCGAGCAGCTTCTGGTAGCGGCGCTGGATGGAGCAATCCCTCTCAGGGAAGGCCGCCGTCTTGCCTCCGGCTTCAGAGAGGACCTGCACTTCGATGTGGCGCAGGTTCTCCAGGTACTTCTCGACGTAGACCGAGCCATCCCCGAAGGCGGCCCCGGCCTCGCGGCTCGCCTCCGTGAATGCGGCGTCTAGTTTCGATTCGTCCTCGACCACGCGCATCCCCTTGCCGCCACCTCCCGCACTCGCCTTTATGACGAGCGGGTAGCCGACCACCGCCCCGACGCGCTTCGCTTCGGCGGCGTCGGCGCAGGTGCCGTCGGAGCCTGGGGTCACGGGGACCCCGGCCTCGTGGGCGGCGCGACGGGCGACTGACTTGTCGCCCATCGTCGAGATCACGCGCGAAGAAGGCCCCACGAACTTGATGCCGACGCGCTCGCAGATCTCCGCGAATCGGGCATTTTCGGCCAGGAAACCGTATCCGGGATGGATGGCATCCGCGCCGGTTAGCTCGGCGGCGGAGATTATGGAGGGGATGTTCAGGTAGCTGCCGGAGGCTGGCGGTGGACCGATGCAGATGGCCTCGTCGGCCAGCATCCTGTGCAGAGAGTCGGCGTCGGCGGTCGAGTAGACGGCTACGCTGCGGATGCCGAGTTCCCTGCAAGCCCGGATCACTCGCAGCGCGACCTCCCCGCGGTTGGCGACGAGGACCTTGCCGATCATTGGTCGCTTCGCTCCCGTGGGTAGTGGGAAACACGACTTGCTACTCTGGACACCCGGACCCCGGTCATTCTTCTGGCCGGAGCCGGAAGAGTGGCTGATCGTACTCCACGCCGTCCGCGTTGTCGGCCAGGACCTCGACGACCTGCCCGGAGACGTCCGAGGGGATTTCGTTCATCAACTTCATCGCCTCGACGATGCACAACGGCTGCCCCGCCTTGACGGTGTCCCCAACCTGAACATAAGGCTCCTCACCCGGCGCGGGAGCCCGGTAGAAGGTTCCGACCAGCGGCGAGCGCACCGCATGAAAACCATCCGTCTCCGGCTCCGCCCGCGAAACCAGCTCCTGTGGAGGCGCCGAATGCGCGCTCGCTTCTGGGACTGTATTCGGCGCTTCGGGCTTGGCTTTGACGGAGATCTCCAGTTCGCCCTGGCGGATCTGGATCTCCCCCACTCCGCTCTCGCGCAACAGGGCGACGAGCCGACTCACGTCCTCAAGTGGCAACGGTTTTTGCGGACTCTTCCCGGACGGCTCGACGCTCACCGGAGGACCATCCTAATATGTTCGTCTCTCGCTCTTGGCATAGTCAACGATTCTACACGTCACGGCCCGTGGGAAAAGCCGCCCCCGGATGTACAATCGTAGAAGTCCCATGTACACCATGACAGACGTTTCGTGAACATCCAGGTCCTGGATCCCCTGGTGGCCCAGCAGGTGGCCGCCGGAGAAGTCGTTGACCGTCCAGCCTCCGTGGTCAAGGAACTGGCCGAGAATTCCCTCGACGCTGGCGCGACCCGAATAGAGGTCGAACTAGGCGACGGAGGGACATCCCGCATCCTGGTGCGCGACGACGGCTCCGGCATGACTACGGAAGACGCGAAGATATCCGTATTGAGCCACGCAACCAGCAAAATCCGGAAAGCCGGAGACATAGAATCTGTCGTAACTCTGGGCTTCCGGGGCGAGGCTCTCCCGTCAATGGCGAGCGTCTCGGCCTTCACCATGACCACCTCGACAGGAGATGGCGCGGGCACGAAGGTCGTAGTTGATGGCGGAGGCCCCGCCGAAATCTCCCCAGCCGCCCATCCGAAAGGCACGACCGTCCTCGTAGACCGCATTTTCTACAACGTCCCCGCTCGCCGGGCGTTCCTGAAAGGCCCCAGGGCGGAGCGGGCAGCAATCACCGAGACGCTCACCCACCTCGCCGTCGCCCACCCGGAGGTCGCCTTCCGGCTTTCGGAAAACGGCAGAGATTATCTCTCCCTGCCGGTGGCCGGAGAACTGCTGGAGCGGCTCGCCCAGATCCACGGCGTCGCCAAAGCCCGCGCGATGCGCCGCATAGAGTACGCCTCCGGCGCCTTCGAGGTGAGTGGCTACGCCGCCCTCCCGAGCCTGACGGAGGGAAGCCGGACTCACCAGACGGTCTCCGTGAACGGTCGCTTCGTCCGGGCTGACAACCTCAACCGCGGCCTCGATGATGCCTACCGCCAGACCGTGCCGGGTGGACGCTATCCTCTCGCCGCCCTGCGGATAACGGTGGACCCTCGCCGCGTGGACGTGAACGTACACCCGACAAAACAGGTCGTGCGCTTCTCCGAGGAACGCGCCGCCCGCGCCGCCGTGGCCGCCGCCGTCAGGGAGGCCATAGAGTGGCGTCCTCCATCCCCCAACGCCACCCCGCGCCCGACCGAACGCACCTTCACCCAGGACCGTCTCTCCCAGCCCTCCCCGCGCCGGGAACACGCGCCCTCCTTCGCCGCCGAGAGTCGGCCTGTCTACCCTGCGCCCGCTGCCCGGAGTCTGAGCGAGGCGCGGGAGCGTGTATCGGAGGCGTCGCGGCCTCTTGCGGAGGCGCGGGAACCATATCCGGAACCATACGAAGCGCCGGAGCGTGGGGATCTGCCGCCGCTTGAAGACTTGCGGGTTATTGGTCAGCTCGCGGCGGGTTACATCCTCGTCGAAGAGCCGGAGTCGTTGTGGGTCGTGGATCAGCACGTCGCGCACGAGCGGGCCATCCTGGCCCGTCTCAACGACGCGGAGAGCCCGGCCGGCGTGCAAAGCCTCCTCATCCCCGAGGTCGTCGAACTCTCCGCCTCAGAAGCCATGAAGGCAGCGGAGAGTTTGGAGGAATTGTCCGTCTATGGTTTCGAGGCCGAGCCGTTTGGTCCGCGCTCCATGCGGGTGACGGCTGTGATCTCCACCCTCGCAGACCGCGACATCGCCGGGGCCTTCAAGGACGCCCTCGCCGCTGTCTCCGGCACCGGCCCGGGCCATAGCCGCGAGGACCGCATCCTCGCCACCATCGCCTGTCACTCCGCCGTCAAGATGGGTGATCGTCTCTCCCAGCCCGAGATGGAAGCGTTGGTGAAGGATTGGCTTACAAGCCGCCTTCCGGCCACCTGTCCGCATGGGAGATCCATCTGCTTCCGCCTCGGCATAAACGAGATCGGACGCAAGCTCGACCGGCATTAAAAGGTAAATTTTTTCGGTGCTCCGGTAACTATTTGTGGATACTTACCGGATAATTAGGTAGATATTTGGGTGTCGTACATGGCTGCATCAGAGGAGTGAAAAATGACCGAACAACGAGAACGCGTCGATATGAGGCAAGCAGTGAACATCGCCTTCGAAGCCATACAGCAACTGTACCCAAACTCTACCCTAGAGGATTTGCTCTTGGAAGAGGTGTATTTGGGAGCGATGAATAAAGGCGAGTGGGAGGTAACCTTAGGGTTCGCACGACCGTATAGCACGGAGAGGCCAGGCACGCTTAGCAATGTTCTTCCACAGGCGAAGCCTAGAGCCTATAAGAGATTCTTCATCGATGCAGAGTCCGGCAAACTCAAGGGAATGCTCGACGGTCGAATAGAAGCGGACTGATCGGACGCGACACGGTTGCTCGAATATGTAAACGCGCTGGCCGCACAGTATCGTAGCCGTGGCCTCTTGTTGGACACTAGCCCGCTGCTGATACTGTACCTCGGCCTCTACGCCCCCGAACAGATCGAAAGGTTCTCCCGTACAAAGAGTGAGGGATTCACACGCAAAGACTACGAATTCATCCGAGCCTTCGTGGGCGGGTTCGACCGTTTGGTCACCACGCCCCATATACTCACCGAGGTAAGCAACTTCCTAGGCCAGCTACACGGGCACGTCAGGAGTGGATGCTTTGAGGCATTCGCCAAGCATGTGGCGGAAGCGACAACCCATGAACACTCACCACCTGCCGAAGAGTTGTCCGGTAGGATGGAGTTCATTACTTTCGGCATCACCGACGCTTCAATTGCCGAAGTTGCAGGCAAGGAGTGCCTCGTCCTAACCACCGACGCCAAGCTTCATGCGCACTTGGCACGGCAGGGGGTGGCCTCTCTCAACTACAACAACTTCCGGCTCCTCCTCCCGAGTCAGGCATAGGACGCAAGGAAATCTCCTGAGTTTGGCTAGAGATAGATTACTCGGAGCGCTTGCCGTCGCGGCGGCGGCTTCTATCTGGGGGACACTGGGGTTTTTCGCCAAGATTCTCTACGCCGAGGGCGTCTCATTCGAGGCGCTTGTGGCAGTACGGGCATCCATCGGGTGGGTGGCCGTGTTCGGCTTCGTGCTGGCGACGGGAGGTATTGGGAGTCTGCGGGTCGCACGCAAGGATCTCGCGTTTCTTTTCCCTCTGGGTTTGATCGGGATCGGCGCCTTCTACCTTTTCTATTTCTACACGGTGCGCGAGAGCGAGGTGGGGACAGCTGCCATTCTGCTCTACAGCTCGCCGGCCTTCGTGGTGCTGCTGGCGTGGCTGTTCCTGCGGGAGACCCTCGGACCGGTCAAAATCTTCGCGCTGCTGCTAACGGTCGGCGGAGTCTTCCTGGTGGCCGGAGCCTACGATCCAGCGAACCTGGAGGTCACGCCCACGGTCCTTTTGACGGGGCTTCTCGCCGGCCTGACCTATGGTCTTTACTCGATCTTCGGTCGCCCCGTGGCCGGACATCTGAGCCCCGCCGTCATACTGAGCTATGCCCTCTTCTTCGGGGCGGCATTGCTCATCGTCGCCGCCGTGCCCACGCTGGATACGCTCGCCGGACTCTCGGCGAGTTCGTATGCGCTCCTGTTCATGCTCTCTGTTGTCCACACCACACTGGGCTTCGCCCTTTACACCTTCGGGCTACGCAGGCTGGGAGCGGGAAGGTCCGCCATCGTGGCGACCGTCGAGCCGGTGGTGGCCGGTGCGATTGGGGTGACGCTTCTGGGCGAAGACTTGACGGCGCCGAAGGTAGTGGGGGGCCTGCTGGTCCTTGCGGGGGCGGCGCTGGCCCAGGTCAGGCCACGCAAGGCTCGTCCTTCGCATGGTACATCCTGAGCGCGGTCACCGGGGAAGGGATCATCGGTCTCTCCGTCTTCCTTGCCGAAGAAGCATTCTCTTGGTCTTTTCTGGGCAAAGCGGGTAACATACTGGCCCACGCTAGGGGCATCAACCACGAGGAGAGTAATAGTTGCTCGCGCGACGACTCCAGGCAAGAGCACCGGCAAGACCGGGCCACCGAGGGAAATCCACGAGAGTTGGTTACGGGAAGCCACGAGAGGGAGCAGACCGGCCCGCTGGCTGCGGTTAAAGGAGGTGCCATGACGATAGAATTCCAGGGCAATGGAGGATACACGCTCGGCGTCGAGGAGGAGCTCCACATCGTGGACGCCTCGACCGGCGAGTTGGTGCCCAGGATCGAAGAGATCATGGCGCGACTCCCGGAGGATCTGTGCGAGTTCGTCTCCTACGAGCTTTTCCAGTCCGTCCTTGAGATAAAGACCTCGGCCTGCGAGAACGTCGCCGAGGCGGAGAAACAACTGCGCGAGATGCGCGGCCGGGTCAACTCCTGGGCGGCTGCCTGCGACGCTTCCCTCGCCGCCGCTGGAACCCATCCGTTCTCGCTTTACAAGGAACAGAAGATCACGAACCAGGACCGCTACAAGAAGGTCATCGAAACCCTGCGTTGGATCGCGGAGCGCGAGGTCATCTTCGGCCAGCACGTCCATGTGAGCGTGCCCGGCCCCGAAGAAGCCATCCACGCCCACAACCGTCTCTCCGAGCACGCGCCGCTCCTTCTCGCGCTATCGGCCAACTCCCCATTCTGGCAGGGCTTCGACACCGGCTTCGAGTCCTCCCGCGTCAAGATCTTCGAGAATTTCCCCCGTGCGGGACTCCCCCCCGCCTTCCCCGATTACGAAGCCTTCGAGAACTACGTGGATTTGATGGTCGAGTCCGGGGCGATGGAAGACTACACATTCTGCTGGTGGGACGTGCGTCCCCACCCCAGGATCGGCACCATAGAGCTACGCATCCTTGACACCCAGATCAGCCTGGGACCCACCATCGCCCTCACCGCCCTCACCCAATGCATCGTCGCCCGCTCCCTCGAAGACAATAGCCCGAAAGGTTCATACGACCGGGATCTGGCGCAAGAGAACAAGTGGCGCGCCTCCCGTCACGGCATGGACGCAGCTTTCTATGATGCCACGAACAAACTCACCATCCCAGCCAAAGACATGGCCCGCAACCTCGTCGAAGAGTTGCGTCCTCACGCCCAGGACCTCGGCTGCGAGAACGAGCTTTCGGGCATCCTGGAGATAGTCGAGGGCGGCACCGGCAGCCGACGCCAGCGCGAGGTGTACACAAAGAGTGGTGATTTCCTCGACGTGGTCGCCTTCCTCATAGAAGGAATGCGCCCCGCGTTGGCGGAGGAGCAGAGCTAGCGCCAAAAAGGGGTCTGCTACTCTTCGAACCCAAGCGACCATACGCGGTCGAGGTCATGGTTCGAGTAGGCGCGGAAGGCGACCATTGTCTCGGTGCGGGCGACGCCGGGAACCTGGGCTATCTTCTCCGGCACGATCTCGGCTAGGCTCTCGAAGTCTGGAAT
>JACDGB010000165.1 GCA_013815485.1 Rubrobacter sp. | reverse complement strand
GAAGTCTCGTTGCCGACCGGATTGGCCGCGGGCGAGGCGGCCGCGCTCGCCGGAGTCGGGTTCGAGCCCACGGAGGTGGACGCCGTAGCCGGGCGCAGCGGGTTGAAGATGCAGGAATTGTTGCCCGCGCTCGGCCTCCTCGAACTCAAAGGCTATGTTCATCGGGATGGCAGAGGCGCGTTCGTTCGGAGGTCGGTGGGGTGAAGAATCAATCCCTCGGACGGCTGTGGTCCCGGTATCTCAGAGACCGGGAAAGGCTCCGTGTCTCCGGGAAGAGCGAGGTGGATCCTGTCACCCGCAGCGAGCACGAACACCGCGCCAATCAGCTCAGGGACCGGCTGGTGGTCAACTATTCGCCGCTCGTCAAGTACGCGGCTGGCCGGGTCGGAGCACGCATGACGGGGGCTCTGGATCAGGAAGACCTCATGTCGTGGGGGGTACTCGGTTTGCTTGACGCCATCGAAACCTTCGATCCCGGACGCAACGCCAAGTTCGAGTCGTATGCGATATCCAAGATCCGGTGGGCCATCCTGGACGAGCTGCGCCGGCAGGACTGGGTCCCGCGCCGGGTCAGAGGCCGGGCTCAGGAGGTCGAGCGCGCCACCGTCCGGTTGACTCAAGACCTGCGCCGTCCTCCGACCGAGGCCGAGGTGGCCCGTGAGGCGGACCTGACCGTCGCGGAGTACCGGGAATTCCTGAGCCAATATTCCAGGGCGCACGTCGGGTCGCTGGAGGCCAGGCTGGAGATCGACGGTGGCATCGGGGCCGAGTATGGCTCTTTGCTCGAAGACCATGGCGCTGACGACCCACAAAACGAGGCGAACCGCGCCGACCTGCGTGCCCAACTTGTCGGGGCCCTGGAGAACCTCGGAGAACAGGAGCGTCTCGTCGCCACCTTCTACTTCTACGATGGCCTGACTCTCAAGGAGATAGGCAAGGCCCTCAACCTGACCGAGGGACGGATATCGCAGATTCTGCGCCGCGCCCTCAATCACCTCCGCGGGTGGCTCACCGACATTCCGCTCATCTCCGATGGATTCTAGAAGCCACTCATCCACTGTGCTAACATCTTCGGGGCCAAAGCAAGAAGTCGTTAACTCCCTCGATTCGGAACGCGGCATCTTGAAACACATACGTCTGCGAAAGGGCCGCCGGAAGGCGCGCCCAGGTGGTGGCACGCACGGTGCGGGTTGCGATGCGCGGGCGGAGGACATCAACCACCTGAAAAGGAGAGGTAATCATCGTGGAAAGCACAGCCCAACAGATAGGCGTCAGGGACCTTCTCGAGGCCGGGGTGCATTTCGGCCACCAGGCCAAGCGCTGGAACCCGAAGATGAAGAAGTTCATCTTCGCCGAGCGCGCCGGGGTCCACATTATTGACCTGGATCAGACGATCACGCTGCTCGACCGCGCGGTGGAATTCGCCCGGACCATCGGCGAGGCGGGCCGCGAAGTGCTGTTCGTTGGCACCAAGAAGCAGGCGCAACTCACCATCGCCGAGCAGGCGATGCGCTCTGGACAGCCTTACGTGGCCGAACGCTACATCGGCGGAATGCTGACGAACTTCCAGACCATTCATCCCCGTATCCAGTATTTCAAGGACCTCGCCGTCCGCGTCGATGAGACGCCGGAGGAGAACCAGAGCGGCAAGGAATGGTTCGCTATGACGCGAGAGTTCCAGAAGCTGCGCCGGAACTTCGCGGGCCTCACGGAGATGGAGCGGCTGCCCGGCGCGATCTTCGTGGTTGACCCCAAGCGCGAGGAGCTTCTGGTCAAGGAGGCCAACCGGCTGAAGATCCCGGTCATCGCCCTCACGGATACCAACTGCGACCCGGAGGCCGTTGACTACATCATCCCCGGCAACGACGACGCCATCAGGGCCATAAACCTGATCTCCAGGCTCATGGCCGACGCGCTGTTGATGGGTAAGGGTGAGGATGAGGTGCATCCCGAAGAGCGTCTGGTGCCTCCCGTGGTGGAAGAGGCCCGCGTGGCCGAGGAGATCTCAGCCGAAAACGCGGCAAGTGCCAATGGAACCAGTGGAGATGCCGCTCCAGCCGTCGAAGCGGTCGCCGAACCCGCGGAGTTCGCCACGCCGGAGCCTGCGCCTGAAATCGAGACCGCCGATGTGACCGTTTCGGAGGACAGCGCGGAGGTCATCGGAGGGACGGAGACTACCGGGGTCGCCGAGGAACCGGTTGCGGAGCCCGTGGAGCCCGAGGACGCGCCCGTCGAGGAAGGTGCCATTGCTGCTGAGCCGGCTCCGGAGGACGCCGTGACGCAGAGTGGAGACGCCACGGAGGTCATGGCCGAGGCAGTGGCCGAAGGCGAGGAATCCACTGCGGAGGAGGCTCCCGCGGAAGAGCTGGCTGAAGTGAATCAGACCGAACAGGTAAGCGCCGAAGAGCAAGAAGAGGAGAAATAAGGTTTTGGCGAGTGCGATAGAGAAGATAAAGCAGCTCCGCGAGGAGACGGCGGCCGGGATGATGGACGTGAAGCGGGCTCTGGATGAGTCCGATGGCGATCTCGAAGGCGCGCGACGGGTTCTCAAGGAGCGGGGTCAGGCCATCGCGGCCAAGAAGAGCTCGCGGGCGGCGACGGAGGGTTTAGTCGAATCCTACATCCACTTCAACGGTCGGATCGGGGTCCTCATCGAGGTGAACTGCGAGACGGACTTCGTAGCCCGCACGCCGGAGTTCAAGGAATTTGCTCGCAACGTAGCAATGCACGTAGCCTCCACCGACCCGCTCACCGTCGCCCCGGAGGACATCGCCGAGGAGGCGATGTCGGAGGAGAGGTCCGTGTTCGAGAAGCAGGCCGCCGAGATGGGCAAGCCCGAGAACGTGACGAACCAGATCGTCGAGGGCCGGATGAACAAGTGGGTCGCCGAACGGGCGCTCTTGACCCAGGAGTACGTCAAGGAGCCCGACATCACCATCGGCGAGCTTTTGCAGAACACTATCCAGAGAGTCGGTGAAAACGTCGTGATCCGGCGTTTCGTCCGCTTCTCTCTATAGGCTGATCTTGGAGGAGGCCGTCCCCGCCAACGAACCGAACCGCGAGTCAACCGGCGCCACCCCCGAACTTGGGGCCGTCAAGCGCGTCGTCCTCAAACTCTCCGGCGAGAGCCTGGCCGGCGAACACGGCTACGGGATAAGCCCCGAGAGCCTGGACGCCACTGCGACAGGCGTGATGGAGGCCGTGGAAGCCGGGGCCGAGCTTGCGGTCGTAGTCGGCGGGGGCAACGTGTTCCGGGGCTCCCAGGTGGCCGATGAACTCGGCATCGAGAGCGCGACGGCTGATTACATGGCGATGCTCGGGACGGTCATCAACGCGATGGCGTTGCAGGCTGCGCTTGAGCGGCGTGGCGTCGAGACGCGGGTGCAGTCGGCGATCCAGATCCAGGAAGTAGCCGAGGCGTATATCCGCCGTCGGGCCATTCGTCACCTCGAGAAGGGCCGCGTGGTCATCTTCGCCGCAGGGACGGGAAACCCATTCTTCACTACCGATACCGGAGCGGCTTTGCGGGCTTTGGAGATCGGGGCCGACGCCCTCCTGATGGCGAAGAATCGCGTCGATGGCATCTACGACAAGGACCCCAGGCTGCACACGGATGCGGTTCGCGTGCGGCGGCTGAACTACATGGATCTGCTCTCGCGCAACCTCTCGGTCATGGACCACACGGCCGCCACGCTGTGCAGTGGGGAGAACCTTCCCATAGTCGTTTTCGATATACTGAAACGAGACAATCTTCACAGGATTTTGCAGGGTGAACAGGTAGGCTCCCTGGTCTGGAGCGCGGCTGGGAGAGCCGGGGACAAAGCCAGGGGCGAAGCCGGGGGCGGAGGAGCATAGAGATGGAGAATATTGACCTTACGGACGCCGAGAGCCGGATGCGCGGTGCCGTCGAGTCCGTGCGGCGGGAGTTCGGGAGCATCCGCACCGGAAGGGCGAACCCGGCGATCCTCGACCGCATCGAGGTGGATGTCTACGGTTCGCGGATGGCCCTGAGGAGCGTCGCCAACGTCGGTGCCCCGGAGTCGCGCCTCTTGACCGTCACGCCCTTCGACCCCAACTCGCTCAAGGACATCGAGCGGGCAATAAGCAACTCCGACGTCGGGCTCAACCCGCAGAACGACGGCAAGATCATACGCCTCCCCATCCCCGAACTCACCGAGGACCGCCGCCGCGAGTTCATAAAGCTCGCAAAGAGTATGTCAGAGGAGGGACGGGTCTCCGTCCGCAACGTCCGGCGCGACGAGATGCGCGACGTACACGAGCTGCGAAAGATGGGCGAGGTCTCCGAGGACGACGAACGCCGCGCCGAGAACGAACTCCAGAGGCTCACTGACCTCTATGTCAAGCGCATAGACGAGGCCCTCTCGGAAAAAGAAGCCGAGCTTCTGGAGGTCTGAGTCCTGGAACCTGTCAGAGAGAGATCCACGGCGCGTCACGAGCGCGTGCTTACGCCGCTCAACCTACAGCGGACGCCGCGTCACGTCGCCATCATAATGGACGGCAATGGCCGCTGGGCGAGGGCCCGCTGGCTTCCCCGCGCCGCCGGCCACCGCGCCGGCGTCCAGGTCCTCACCCCGCTCCTCGAGACCGCCGGTGAGCTAGGCGTGGAGACGCTCACCCTCTACGCTTTCTCCACCGAGAACTGGACCCGGCCCGAGACCGAGGTCAGCACGCTCATGTCCCTCTTCCTGGAGACCGCCCGCGGCAAGGTGCCAGATCTCAACGAGCGCGGAGCCAGGCTTCGCTTCGTGGGACGCCGGGAGAACCTGCCGGAGTCCGTGCGGGCCGCTATCCGGGAGGCCGAGATGCTCACTGCGGCTAACGACAAACTGGATGTATATATAGCTCTCAACTATGGGGGGCGCAGTGAGATCGTGGACGCGGCCCGGCGCATGATCTCCGCCGGACTCGACCCCGAGGACGTGAACGAGGAGACTTTCGCCCGCTATCTGTACGCGCCCGAGGCCCCTGAGGTGGACCTCGTGATCCGCACGAGCGGCGAGCTTCGGGTCTCTAACTTCCTGCTCTGGCAGATAGCCTACGCCGAGTTTTACGTCACCGACACGCTCTGGCCGGACTTCTCGGCGCAAGAATTCAGACGGGCCATCGAGTCCTTCTCGGCCCGGTCCCGGCGCCGGGGCGGCGTTTAGGGGGCGGCCATGCTCCGGCGGCGCGCCGTCACCGCCCTGATCCTCGCTCCTGTGATCGTCGGGGCGATCCTCATTGGACCGCTGGCCGTCTACGCCCTGATC
>JACDGB010000164.1 GCA_013815485.1 Rubrobacter sp. | reverse complement strand
GTCCCGAGCAGCACGAGCCGCAGCGGGTCGAGGTCAACCACCTCGATCCTGTACACCGAAGCGACTGTGGCCCACAGCATGAAGAACAGCGCGAACGTCCCCCTGATGCACAGGTACACCGGATAAGGTCTCAAGTCGTTCATGGAATAACCGCTTTCCTCAGACGCGCGCCGCTTCCCACAACCTCACGTTCGCGGAAGGACGTAACCGCAATAGCGTGCAAAACGCACCAATCAACGAGGCCGCAAAGACGGCTACAAGGATCTGACGCTACGGAGATACGGCAGGACGAGCAGGGACTAGGAACCTCATGGTCCTTCGATTCAATATCCGCCGCTCAGAGGAGAATTGACATGGCCGATATCGTACCCCGATTTCGGAGCCAGCGTCAAGAAATACGATCCGCCGGCGAAAGTCCGGGCGCAAACGACCACATCTGACGGACGAAACCCGAAGCCTCTTACCGAAACATGTCCCGCTCCGGCGGCATCAGCAGGTCCTTGCCGGACCCTGCGACCCGTTCGTAGTCGTAGCCGCGTATGATCGCGACCGGGACGCCGTCGGTCTTGCCCATCACCAGCTCGGCGGCGGCGGCGAGTTCGTCGGCGACGGCGAGGACGCTGGCCTCAAGCGAGTTGCCGTGGGGGTCTTTTCCGCCCCGGTAGTCCGCTAGCGAGGCCATTCCCGCGACGCCGACGGCCACGTCCGTGATCCCGAACCGCCACGCCCGCCCGAAGGAGTCTGAGACGATGACCGGAAGATCGAAGTTCGTTAGTTCCGAGATCCGCTCGCGCAGCCTTCTGGCTGAAGCATCGGGGTCCACGGGAAGGAGGCAGACGCTCTCCGTTCCGGGGACGTTGGAGGCATCAACTCCGGCGTTGGCGCAGACGAAGCCGTGGTGGGTCTCGGAGATGATGACGCCGCGGTCCATTCGGACGATCCGGCGGCTCTCCCTTAGCACGACCTCGATCTGTCGCGGGTCCTTGCCATGCTCGGCGGCGAAGCGCTTGGCGAGCGCCGAAGGCTCGACCGTATCGAGATCTACGATACGGCCCTCCGCCTTGCTGATAATCTTGTGCGTAACGACGAGGATGTCCCCCGCACGGAGCCAGTGCCTGGTGGATCGGGAGATCAGGCCCGCGAGGTCATCGCCGGGACGTATCTCCGGGACGCCCGTAAGTGGGAGTATCTCGATGCCCTTCATCTCCGCAAACTTTCCGGCAGGCTCAGGAGCGCGAGGCCTTTGCGCGTATCGAGGTCGAAGGCGAGGTTCAGACGCTCGACGATTCGCACCCCAAGACCGCGCTTCCGGGCCGCCCGCAGATGCTCCTCGAAACTGTCCGGGCCGAAGAAGAAAGGCAATGCATCGGGAGGACGAAGGAGCAGGGCGTTGGTGCCGGAACGCGCATCGTCGGGAGCGATGGCGACTGAAGGTCCTTCCTCCGTGTCATTCAGCAACTCGCGCACATCGTCCGGCTCAAGCAGCGGCAGGTCGGCGGGGAGGACGAGCAGGGCCGAAGCTCCACACTCCATCGCCCATCTTCGCCCTTCTTCAAGCGCCGAGTTCAGGCCCCGTCCTTGCTGGAGCAAGGGCGTTGCTCCGTGCTTCGAGGCGAGGTCGAGGACTGTTCTATCCGGGCTCACGACGCTGACATCCTCCACTCCCGCGTCCCTCACAGCGGACAGAACGCGGTCCATCATGCGTAGGGCGAGGGTGGCGCGGGCTTCGGGGCCGAGGATGGACCTCAGGCGGCTCTTCGCCTCCCGCAAGTCCTTGACCGGCACGACGGCGAAGACGCTCATCGTCCCGCCAGTGAGCCCGCGAAACCGAGAACTTCTCGCGCCAGGCGTCCCCGGTCGGGCTCGTCGCGCATCACCGCGTCCGTGGCGAGGACGGTCATGCCGAGGTCCGAGATATCGTTTCGCTCGTCTTCGTCGGCGTGATCCACAACCATCCTGTCCACGAGACCTTCATACATCCGGGCGATGCCCGTGGCGGATACTTCGTGCCCGAGCGAGGCGAGCATCTTATCCGCTGGTCCCTTGAGCGCCCGTCCCCCGATTATTGGGCTGACGGCGACCTTCGGGGCGGGGGAAGAAGTAACCGCCTCACGCATGCCAGGGACGGCGAGGATCGGGCCGATGCTCACCACCGGGTTGGAAGGACAGAACACAATGGTTTCCGCTCCGGCGAGCGTGTCGAGGACGGCGGCGGTGGAACGAGCTTTTTCTACGCCGCGCAACTCGATGCCGCGCACCTCGTCTTGCTGGCCGCGGCGCACGAAGTATTCCTGAAAATTAAGCTTCCCGGCGGGCGTGTCTAGCATGGTGGAGACCGGCTCATCGCACATCGGAAGGATATAGCTCGGGATGCCGAGTGAGTTCGAGAGAGCGGCGGTAATGCTCGTGAGGAGCTCGCCGGAGCGCAGCCGGGCGGAACGCAGCACATGGGTCGCAAGATCCCGGTCCCCGAGCTTGAACCAGGTGTCTTCGCCGTAACGGGTGAGCATTCCGAGGGCATCGAAGGATTCGTTCTTTATGCCCCATCCGGTTTCGGGGTTAGCGACGCCGCCCAACGTGTACATCACGGTGTCGAGATCGGGGCAGATGTGGAGACCCCACAGGTCGAAGTCGTCGGCGGTGTTCACGATGACAGTGAGGTCTCCGGGCGGGAGCGCGGCCTGGAGGCCCGCCGCGAGCTTCGCGCCGCCGACCCCGCCCGCGAGAGCAGCGACCTTCATCGGCGCTGGAGGGCGTGGCTCATCAAGGCGACCTGGCTGAGGACGTCGGTGATCCTACCGTCCATCGCCATCTCCAGCGCCTCCCCGAGCGGCACGCGCCGGACTTCGAGGACCTCTCCGCCCTCGGGCCGCTTCTCGCCGGGCGTGAGACCCGTAGCCAGGAACCACACCGCGTACTCGTCCGCTACGGAATTAGAGAGATGGGCATGACCGAGCATCCGCCAGTTCTCCGCCTCGAAACCGGTCTCTTCCTTCAGCTCGCGTTTGGCGGCTTGCAGTGGTTCCTCGCCTTCAGGGCAGCCGCCTTCGGGGATCTCCCACGAGTATTGCTCCAGCGGGTAGCGGTACTGGCCCACCAGAAAAGTGTGTCCGTCCTCGACCGGCAGGATGCCCACGGCGACATTCTTGTAGTGGACGACGCCGTAGATGCCAGGCTCTCCGTCCGGGCGTGTGACGCTGTCTTCGCGTACGGAGATCCAAGAATTCTCGTACACCCGCTCCGAGGCGACCGTCCGCCACGGATTAGCAGGCTCGTCGCGCCTCACGGCGTCTCTTGCTCACGGGTGCTCGCGGGCGAGCCTGAAACTCCGAGAGTCCCGGCCAGACGCTGATCCATGCGTTCCAGGAGCGTCGCTGGCGACTCGAGGCCGTGGCGTCCACCCAGGACTTCCATCATCTCCTTGCCCCATTCCCAGGCGGAGAGGTAGGCACTCCGGATATCCTCTCCGTTCAGCCGAGCCGTGCAGGCAGCGTACCGTGCATATGCGGCGCGGGAGATATCGCTTTCGAGGGCTTTGGAAGGGGAAGGCCAGTGCTCCGTCTTTCCTTCGAGCAACCGGACCATGTGGAGGAGGTATCGCTGCACGAAGAACAGGAGATCCAGGGCCCGAGCATCTTCTCCTCGGGCCACGAGGTTCGAGCCGAAAAGCAACCAGTTGATGAAGGAGTCGCGGGCAAACCGAATCCGTTCCGGCGTGTCCCGTTCGAGGGGCAGCCCGACGACGGCCCGCAAGCGCCGGGCCAGCTCTCCAGTACGGTCCAGCACGAGCGCATCGTCGAGCGAAGGGAACCAGCCCGTCTCTCTCCAGGACTCGTCTATCTTCCCGATGTCGGAAGCTCTGTCGAAGTGGAACTCTCCCCGGATCAGGCCCTCGAAAATCGCCGTCCCGTTGCCGTACTCGTTGACGTAGTACAGCTCGACGGGAGAGATTTTGGAGACCCATCTCTGCTGGTCAACGTTTTCCAGGGCATCGTCCTCGAAGAAGAGGATGAACTCGATGTCCGAGAAGCCGTCGCCCTCACCCTGCGCGAACGAGCCGTACATCATCGCCGCCACGAGCCGTTCGTCTTCGCGGCACAGTTGGCGCGTGCGTTCGATCATGGCTCCTTGCCCGAGCATCCGCCCCCCGTCGCCTACTGCAAGCTGCTATCTTAGCACCGTGGAAAAACAGTACCGGAACGCCTCGAACCTGAACGCCCGCATCACGCTGCACGAACGTTTCAGCGTCAACCCATATCCCTTGCCCCGATGGTTGTTCGACCAGTTGGAGCTTCCGCCCGATGCCCGTATCCTGGAGGTCGGCTGCGGCACCGGCAAGCTGTGGTCCGAGAACCTCGGACGCATCCCGGATGGGTGGGATGTCATGCTCACGGACGCCTCGCCCGGCATGGTGCGCGAGACGCAAGGGAACCTAGGCGATTCGAGATGCTTCGGTTTTCAGGTGGCGGACGTCCGGGAGCTTCCCTTCGAGGACGGGATGTTCGACGCAGTGGTAGCCAACCACGTCTTGTACCATGTCCCCGACCTTCGGCACGCTATCTCCGAATTGGTCCGCGTGCTTGGACATGATGGAATCCTCTACGCCGCGACGAACGGCGAGGATCACATGCGCGAGATGAACCCCATGATTCAATTTCTGGACCCGAACCACCCCGATGACGGCCTCGCGCGACGCATCGGAGCCTTCAGCCTGGAGGACGGGTCGGAACAACTATCGTCTCATTTCTCCGAGGTCTCTTTGCTGCGCTACGAGGATGCGCTCGCCGTCAACGAGACGCAGCCTCTGGTGGACTACGTGCTCTCCGCCATGACCCTCCAGGAAGCGGTCGCGGATCTATCCGGAGAAGAACTGAGCGCAAGGATATCCCGGCTCAACCAAAGCCTGGAACAGGAGTTGTCCGCCCTCGGAGTCATCCGCATCACCAAAGAGACCGGGCTGTTCGTGGCTCGCCGACGAAGCTAACCGGTGGAGATTCTGGTCGCGGAGAACCTGGATCTCCCGGAGGACGGTTTCGGGTTGCAGCAGGCGGTGCTCGAAGAGGTGGCGGCGGGCGAGCGCGGCCCAACGGCCCTGATGTGGACTTCCTCGCGCTACGTCGGCGCGACCCGCCCCGAAACACGTCTGCCGGGCTTCCCGGAGGCGAAGAGAAGTGCCGAACGTCTCGGCTTTCCCGTGCTGGTCCGCAATTCCGGCGGCGGAGTGGTGGCGGCGAACGGGGGATCATTATCCTTCTCGCTCACCATGCCGGTCAAGGAT
>JACDGB010000163.1 GCA_013815485.1 Rubrobacter sp. | reverse complement strand
GGAGGGATGGGTGGTCGCTCATCCCCCGGTCCCGGAGAAGAGGACCGGCAAGAAGGTAGCGGTAGTGGGGAGTGGTCCCGCTGGGCTCGCGGCGGCCCAGCAGCTCAACCGGGCCGGGCATTCGGTTGTCGTGTTGGAGAAGGACGACAAGATCGGGGGCTTGCTGCGCTACGGCATCCCGGACTACAAGATCGAGAAGTGGGTCGTTGACCGCCGCGTAGCCCTTATGGAAGAAGAAGGCATCGAGTTCCGCACGAACGCCCACGTCGGCGAGGACCCGACCACCGAAGAACTGAAGAGCGACTACGACGCCGTCGTTCTGGCCGTCGGCGCCTTGCAGGGACGCGACCTGGACGTGCCGGGCCGTGAGTTGGGGGGCATCCACCTAGCGATGGAGTACCTGGTACAGCAGAATCGGCGGGTGGCCGGTCTTCCGGTACACGCGCCCGTCGAGATCTCCGCAAAGGGCAAGAACGTCGTCATCCTCGGCGGCGGCGACACGAGCGCCGACTGCTTGGGCAACTCTCACCGCGAAGGCTGCGCCTCGGTCAAGGTTTTGACGCATGGACCCCAGCCACCCGAGACCCCGAGCCGCGATGTCTGGCCGGATTGGCCGTTCATTCTGCACACTTATCCGGTGCATGACGAAGGTGGCGAGCGCGGCTTCAGCGTCGCCGTTACGGGCTTCAGCGGGAGTGGGCGTGTCGAGAGGATGCACGCCGTCGAGACCGAGCGCACCCCGGAAGGCAAGACCGTCCCGAAGGAGGGCACGGAGTTCGAGATCAAGGCGGATCTCGTGCTGTTCGCCATCGGCTTCACCGGACCAGTGAAGGACCGTTTCCTCGAAGAGATGGACCTCGGATACACGGATCGTGGCGCCATTCACTCCGAGGACGGGTTCGGCACGAAAGAGGCCAAAGTCTTCGTCGCCGGGGACGCCCGTCTCGGCGCGGACCTGATCGTCACGGCCATCGCCGAGGGACGCAAAGCCGCCCGCCAGACGGACGAATTCTTGATGGGCCGCAGCCTGTTGCCTGGGTAGCTTTCAGCCGTCATCCGTAACTTGAAATCCGGCGACGACCGGAATTGATACTCGTCCGTTCGGGGTGACCCGCGTATAAATAGATCGGTCGTCTATGGTTGGTGGGAGGTGGGGAGTTTGGAGTTTTCGCGGGAGGCGGCGCGTACCATGTTGCTTGAGGCGCAGGGACTGGAATCTTTGCCGGACTCTGCCACGAAGGAAGATGTACTGGGGGCAGTTCGGCGGATGGGGGTGTTGCAGATAGACTCCATCTCCGTCGTCGCGCGCAGCCCTTATCTGGTGCTGTGGAGCAGGCTGGGTTTTTATGAGCCACGCTGGCTAGATGAGTTGTTGGCCGAAGGCGCGCTCTTTGAGCATTGGTCGCATGCGGCGTGCTTCATCCCCATCGAGGACTATGGGATCTACCGCCGGTTCATGCTGGATGGGCACGAGAAGACGAGAGCCTGGATCTCCGAGCATCCCGAAGAGATACAGCGGGTGATGGAGCGAGTGCGCGAGCGAGGATCGGTGCGCTCCGTCGAGTTCGAGCGCACGGATGGCAAGGCTGGCGGCTGGTGGGAATGGAAGCCGGAAAAGTGGGCGCTGGAATATCTGTTCGCAGCGGGGGAGCTAATGATCACGCGCCGCGACCCCAACTTCCATCGCGTCTACGACCTGCGCGAGCGCGTCCTGGAACACGCTCTGCCCAACTGGACAGACGCCCTCGCCCCGACTCCCGAAGAGGTGCGCCGGACGTTCGCGCTCGAAGCCGTTCGGGCACTCGGTATCGTCGTGGCCCGATGGGTACCCGACTATTTCCGCACGCCCAAGAAGGGCGTCGCCGCGCTCCTCGGTGAATTGGCCGAGGAGGGAGAGATTCTGCGCGCTCGGATCAATGGCCTCGACGAGCCAGCCTACGTTCATCCTGACAACGCGAAGATGGCCGAGAGAATTCTCTCGGGTGGCCCGCGACCTTCTCGCACGACCTTGCTTTCGCCGTTTGATCCCGTGGTCTGGGACCGGACGCGGGCTCTGGAGCTTTTCGGGTTCGAGTACCGGATCGAGGTGTACACGCCCGCTGCCCGCCGCCGCTACGGTTACTACGTCCTCCCGATATTGCATCAGGGCGCGCTCGTTGGTCGCCTCGACGCGAAGGCGCACCGCAAGCAGGGAACCTTCGAGGTGAAGGCGATACATCTGGAGCCGAACATTCCGATGAACGACGGCCTCGTATCCGGGCTCTCCGGCGCTCTGCGAAGTTGCGCCGTCTGGCACGGGACCCCGGAGGTCGTCGTCCGATGGTCCGGTCCTCCGGATCTAGCCGAAGCGCTCCGGTTCGCGCTCGATAAAGATTCATAAACCCCGATACCGAGGTTCGATCAGGCGGGTAGCGGCGAGGGCCGCGAGCCTGCTGCCTGGATTGGGCTATCCAAGAATCCGGGGGATGGGAACCGGATCTTCTCCGCGTAGACTCACTGTGCTCTCGATTGACCTGGAAAGGGGACCCGTGGACGACAAGATCAACCCCATCCCGGAGGGTTTTCATACGGTGACGCCGTACATGACGGTGAAGGGCGCGGCGAAAGCCATCGAATTCTATGAGGAAGCGTTCGGGGCGAAGGAGATCTTCCGCTGGGCTGACCCTGACGGAAGCATCCGGCACGCCGAAATCGTGATCGGCTCCTCGCCGGTCATGCTCACCGATGAGGCACCCGAGTTCGGCATGGTCGGCCCGAGATCTCTCGGCGGCTCGCCGGTGCATGTGTTTCTCTACGTCGAGGACGTGGACGCAGTATTCAGTCAAGCCATCGCGGCGGGAGCAACCGAACTGATGCCGGTCGAGGACAGCGAAGACGGCGACCGGCGCGGCGGAGTGACGGACCCTTTCGGTCACGTCTGGTACGTCGCAACGCACATCGAGGATATCTCCCGCGAGGAACTCCAGAAGCGGTACGATGGCACGGCGAGTCAGTAGCAACCATCCCGGCGAGGCCGTTCCTGCCACATCTCCGCTCGACCCCGTGGATAACTTCTCCGCGTTCGCGCGCTCCTGATTCTGGCCGGATGGCCGAAGATGCCGGGATGCATGTCTCATAGAGTGTCCCGCGTAAATAGAACAAACGACGTTTCACCGCGAGCGCGGGCATCGAAGGAGGGGCGTGAGGTACTGGCATCTGGCGGTTGGTTTGTTCTTCTTGGGTTGGATCTTCATGTACGCGGATCGGACGATCCTCTCGCCCGTGCTTGGAGATATTGAGAGCGAGTTCGGGCTCAGCGGCGCCCAACTCGGCCTCATAAATTCGGTCTTCTTTCTAACCTACGCGCTCATGCAGATCCCCTCCGGCGCCCTCGCCGACAGGATCGGCAAGAAGGTCGTGCTCGTGTCGGCTTCCTGATCTTCGCCATCGGCACTGCCCTGACTGGCCTGGTCGGAAAGTTCGGCTGGCTACTCGGCGCCCGCGCGCTGACGGGCATTGGGGAGAGAACGTACTATTCCACCCAGTATGCTCTCTCCTCCGAGGTGATACCGGAGCGGTGCAGGAGCCCGGGGTCGGCGGTCATCAACAGTGGCATGGCGTTTAGGATCTCGCTCGGCTTCATCGACTCTTCCTTCGTCGCCACGGACCTCGACCTCGGATGGCGGGCGTCGTTCCTGATCTTCTCGATACCAACGACGATGGTGGCTATCGCCATCTGGCTGTTCGTCAGGGACAGAACGAGCATGGCGGAGGAGCGCGAGGAGTTTTCCGAAGGCGGCGCGAGCATCAAGGAGTTATTGACGGACAAAACGCTGCTCATGATCTACGCTACCATCTTCTGCTCGCTGTACGGGTTCTTCGTAATCCTCACCTGGCTACGGCTTTGCACAAAAAGTCGGGGGTGAGTTCTATACATGGTGGTTCATGCCTGAACAAAACACTACATTCTGTAGCCGCTTGTAATTTATGTGCAAGGCCCCTGGCTACCGTACTTTCTCCAGGAAGCGTGGGGCCTCGAAGGTTCGAGGGTCGGGTTCATCGCCTCGCTCGTTCCGTTCGCTGCTATCCCGGGCGCGCTCTTCTTCAGCAGCTTCTCCGACCGGCTCTCGCGCCACAGGGCATGGTCTCGATGTCCGTCGCCCGCGAACAGAAAATAGCTCCCGCCACGGCCCCGAAATCCAGGACCGTCCAGGCGAGGACGTGATCTAGTATCCTTTCGAGGTTGACCCGAGCGGCGAGGAGTAAAGATGCGGCTTTCACCGGCGGAGCGGGAGAAACTAATGATCTTCACCGCCTCAGAAGTTGCCCGCCGCCGCGAGCGCGGCCTGAAACTCAACCACCCCGAAGTAGTAGCCATTATCTGCGCCGAATTGCTCGAAGGTGCCCGAGACGGCCGGAGCGTCGCCGACCTGATGAGCTTCGGGGCAACCATCCTCTCCCGCGAGGACGTGATGGAGGGCGTCCCCGAGATGGTGGCTGAGGTCGCCGTGGAAGCCACCTTCCCCGACGGCACGAAGCTCGTCACAGTCCACGATCCCATAGTCTGAAAAGGAGACCCATGACCCGCGAAGAAGCGACGCAGATGATACTGGAGGCGAAGAAGGAGAAGGGCTTGACCTTCGAGGTCATAGCCAACAAGGTCGGTCGGCACAAGGTCTGGACCACGGCGGCCCTGCTGGGACAGCACCCGATGAGCGAGGACGAGGCCGCCGCCGCCGTCAGCATCCTCGGTCTCGGCCCGGAAGTCGCGGCGGCGTTGCAAGAATACCCGATGCGCGGTTCCATCGGCAGGGACGCGCCCGTTGACCCCACTATCTACCGGATACACGAGGTCACGCAGGTCTACGGCCCCACGATGAAGGCTCTCATCCACGAGGAGTTCGGCGACGGCATCATGAGCGCCATCAACTTCAACATGGAAATCGAGCGCGTCGAGGACCCGAAGGGCGACCGAGTGAAAATAACCTACGAGGGCAAGTTCCTCCCCTACGAGTGGTAAAAGACGCCGTGATCCCCGGTGAGTTACTCCCCGCCGATGGCGACGTGGACCTGAACTCAGGCCGCGAAACCACGGCCGTCACCGTCGCCAACACCGGCGACCGTCCCGTTCAAATCGGCAGCCACTTCCACTTCTTCGAGACGAATCGCGCGCCGAAGCTCGACCGCGAGACTGCCTACGGATCTGGTGGATGGCGCGCTCGACGATTCGGAGGTGAAGGCTGTGGCGTTGTGGCGGGCGGGCGAACGCGGTTTCATGGAAGCGTGATACGACGATGAG
>JACDGB010000162.1 GCA_013815485.1 Rubrobacter sp. | reverse complement strand
GATCGCAATGATGGGCGGGACGCTGACCGCCGGCATACTGGTGGGATACGTGTTCGTCGTCCCCGGTCTGGGGACCGTGTCCATAGCGGGGTTGCTAAACGTGCCGCTCGGCACGATGTTGATATACGGAACTTTGATAGGGCCTCCTACCGCCGTGCTTACCACGTTCATCTACGGCCAGCTTCTGAGATACGGGCTATGGAACAAGGCCAAGGATGAAGTGGAATTCGAGGAGACGCAGGAAGAAAGTCCTGATGCAGCGGATCGGCAGAGGGTGGGAAATACTCCTCCGTTATACCTCTCGCTGTTGCCCATCCTGGTCGCGCTGTTGCTGATAGCTTTCGGAGCGGTTGCCACGGCCGCCGGTCTGGAGTCCACTGTCGTAGCGTTCGTCGGGGATCCCGTCTTCGCTCTTTTTGTGGGCTTGCTCGGCGCTTATCTGCTGGCGTGGCGCACGCTGCCCAACGAGCGAGTCGGGGAAGCAATGAACGAAGGTTTCAACTCCACCGGCCAGATCCTGCTAATTACGGGCCTCGGTGGCTCTCTGGGAGCGGTGATCGGCGAGACCGGACTCGAAGGTATCCTCGGAGGATTCTTCTCGGCGGAGTCGGGCACGCCGGTACTGTTGACGATTCTATTAGCATGGGTGATCGCGGCCGTCCTGCACCTTGCGATAGGTTCGATCTCTGTCGCCGCCATCACTGCGGCGGGCATACTGGCCCCGATAATGGATGGCCTCGAAGTCCCCAAAGTGGTGATCGCCCTTGCTATCGGCTCTGGCGCGTTGTTCGCGCTACAAGTGAACAGCAACTTTTTCTGGATGTTCCAGACGCTGCTGGGGGTCTCTACGCAAGGAGCGCTCAAGGCGCTTACCCTCGTAACCGCGCTAGCGTCAGTAGTCTCCTTGCTCCTGATCCTGGCGCTTAGTCTCGTGGCGTGACTGGAAGGGAACAACAGGCATGACCGAGGCAAGGAACCTTACGCGCCTCGCTGGCCTCGATATCCGGGACGCCATCCTTCGTGCCGGATGGCAGGCGCAAATGGGAGGGCGATGGGTGAGCATCTACGATCTAACAGAGGAGAACCGGGCGGTTCGGAAGCAGGCCAGGGCCTTTGCGGAGGAGGAGATCGTGCGCGGCGCGATCATCATCCTCGCCGTCGCCCTCGCCGCCAGAGGCCCGCGTAGCTGACCAGAACCTTCCAGGCAGGAGGAGCCAATGCCAAGACCAGTCACCCTTTTCACCGGCCAGTGGGCCGACGTGCCGCTCGCGGAGCTTGCGCCGCTCGCAAAGGAGATGGGCTACGATGGTCTCGAACTGGCTTGCTGGGGCGACCATTTCGAGATCAGGAAAGCTTTGGAAGACGACGGCTACGTCGAATCCCGGCGCGAGATACTGAAGAACAACGGCCTGGAGTGCTACGCGATCAACAACAGCCTCGCCGGCCAGGCCATCTGCGACTTCCCCATAGACGAGCGCCACAAGGCGACCCTGCCCGAGCACGTCTGGGGCGATGGAGACCCAGAGGGCGTGAGGCGGCGCGCCGCCGAGGAGATGAAGGACGCCGCCAGGGCCGCGGCGAAGATGGGCGTGAGGAGGGTCTGTGGATTCACCGGCAGCGGCATCTGGCGCAAGGTCTATCCTTTCCCGCCGACGAGCCAGGAGGAAGTAGACGCGGGTTTCAGGGACTTCGCCGATAGATGGAACCCTATCCTCGACGTGTTCGATGAGGAAGGCGTGAGGTTTGGCTTCGAGGTGCATCCGACCGAAATCGCCTACGACATCCACTCGGCGCAGCGGGCTTTGGAAGCCATCGGCCACCGCGAGGCGTTCGGCTTCAACTTCGACCCGAGCCACCTGTACTGGCAGTTCGTGGACCCGGTGAAGTTCATAGACCGCTTCTCCGGTCGCATCTACCACGCCCACATGAAGGACGCACAGAGGACCCTCGACGGCGAGAGCGGCATCCTCGGTTCGCACCTTCCCTTCGGCGACCACCGCAGAGGCTGGGACTTCCGCTCGGTCGGCCGGGGCGGGGTGGACTTCGAGGCCATCATCCGGGCTCTGAACCGCATAGGCTACGATGGTCCGCTTTCGGTGGAGTGGGAGGATGCTGGGATGGACCGAGTGCATGGAGGCGCGGAGGCCGCCGCTTTCGTCAGGAAGATGGACTTCGAGCCATCCTCGGCGGCCTTCGACGCGGCATTCGCAAAGGAGAACTAGCTTGAGCGACGCTTTGAAAAAACTCAAGATGGGCATGGTCGGCGGTGGCTCGGATGCCTTTATCGGGGCGGTACACCGCGCCGGCGCCATCATGGACGGACAGATAGAGTTCGTCGCCGGCGCGCTCTCCTCGACTCCGGAGAAGGCAAAGGCTTCGGGGCGCGCTCTCGGCCTCCGCGAAGAGCGCAACTACGGCTCCTGGGAGGAGATGCTAGAGAGGGAGCTATCTCTGTCGGAGGAGGATCGCGTGGACTTCGTGAGCGTGGTGACGCCCAACCATTTGCACTATCCGGTGGCCCGCGCATTCGCGGAGGCGGGGTTCAATGTGGTGGTGGACAAGCCGATGGTCCACGCCTCCGAGCAGGCCGAAGACCTAATCCGGATCGTGGAGCAAAGCGGCGTCGTCTTCTGCGTCACCTACCAGTACACCGGATACCCGATGGTCAAGCAGGCCCGGCACATGATCCGAAACGGCGAGATCGGCGAAATCCGCAAGGTGATAGTCGAGTACAACCAGGGCTGGCTAGCAAGCAACATCGAGGAGAACGGTGCCAAGCAGGCCGAGTGGCGCACCGATCCCAAAAAGGCGGGGATGGCCGGAGCGATCGGCGACATCGGCTCCCATGCGGAGAACCTCGTCTCCACCATGACCGGCCTCGAAATCTCCGAGATCTGCGCCGACCTCACCTCCTTCGTGCCCGGCAGACGCCTCGACGACGATGGCAACCTCCTCGTGCGCTACGAAAGCGGAGCCAGGGGAGTAATGATCACCTCCCAGATCTCCGCCGGAGAAGAGAACGACCTCGCCATAAAAGTCTACGGCACAGAGGGCGGCCTCCAATGGCGACAGGAGAACCCCAACCATCTCCACCATAGGCCAGCCGAAAAACCGGAGAGAATACTGAAGCGAGGCAACGACTATCTCTGCGAGGAGGCAAGAGCAGCCACGAGGGTACCTCCCGGCCACCCCGAAGCGTTCATCGAAGCCTTCGCCAACGTGTACGCCGGGGTGACGGAGGCGGTGCGGGCGAGGGAAGAAGGACGCGAACCAGATGGCGAGCTACCCTTCCCCACTGTCCATGATGGGGCGAGAGGCGTTCACTTCGTAGAGAAGGTGGTGCAGAGCGCCAGGAGCGAGAGCAAGTGGACGGAAGCCCGCTGGCCCGCAACCGTTGGGACTGGCCGGTTCGCGCCACGCTAACTTGTCCAAGATGCGTCCTCATGCCTCACCTTAGGCAAGAGCCCCCGGCGGCTCATTAGCCAGGATCTCTATTCGCGCGGAGAACCTCCGGATGTCCTGGCTCCGGTTCGCTCGTAGCTTCTGTAATCCTCGGCCCTGCGGATACGACTGTCCCCGGTTCGGGGAGCGGCGATCACACGGGGTATCGTGCTACGCAGGGTACTCCGCAGGCTCCTGGGCTCCGCCACGATGCGCGCGCCCGTCCAGGTAGCAGCGATCACCATGGCGGCGGCCACCAGAATAATGTCCTTGATTATGTATTGCGCCGCGAGCGTGGGCGCGACGATACCCCCGGTGTCGGAGAACAGCTCACCAGGGAACAGCACCAGAGGAGACATCGCCCCAAGCATCTGAGCCCCCATGAGCCACACTCCCACTCGCAGAAAGCGGCCCGTCACGAAGCACGCGACGATGGCGCACTCTAGCGCCGCGATCATCACGAGCCCCACGCCCGGCGGAACCAGCCCGAACGTGAGCGCACTCGTCGTCTGCGTCGCCAGATCCTCGATAGGGCTCAGGCCGGGGAAGAACTTGAGCGCGCCGAAGACCAGGAAGACGAGGCCCAGGCTTACGCGAAGTAGCGGGATGCTGTTGGCGACCAGCCAGCGGTTGAGAGTAGTGTCAAGTCGGTCGAATCTCTCGAACAAGCTCTTCATGATCCTCCTATGCGCTCCGTTGGGCCAAACCCGAGGTTGGCCGGGTGCGTGTCGTTTACATAATTACTGCGGATACGATCCCCGGCGGAGAATGGTTCACTTTGCGCCGCGACGAACCAGCCCTCGGGTAGCATCTGAACCGGGTCGTACGCCAAGCTCGCGCTTCAACCCTGCCGATGACTCAAGTATGCGGGACGCCATGAGCGAGTGCATGATGGGTGCATTATGGAACCTTCCGACGCTCTCCTCGCCGCCGAGGCCGTTCCTTCCCCGTCCACCTGAGTCTCCAGGCGTCTCACCGTCGCGGATGGGGCAGCCTCTACGCCACTTTGGAACACTGAAGAATAGATGTGGTTGAAACGCAAGCTAAGTAATGCGGCGAGCGGTCAGTGGTGGGAACTCCGGCGTTCGCTTCTCCGCGAAGGCGGCGAGTCCTGTCGCGTAGTCCTCCGAGGCGAGGGTCGCCCGTATGGCTGCCGTCTCGTAGCGCAGTCCCTGCTCGATCGTGGTTTCGGAGGCCATGTCCACCGCTGTCTTGGCGTAGGCGAGAGCCAATGGGCTATTGGCGGCGATCTCTCCGGCTAACGTCCGCGCCTCTTCCATCAGGGAACCGGCCGACACTACCTTGCTTACGAGGCCCATCTCCAGCGCGGCCCCGGCATCTATCCTCCTGCCCGTCAGGATCAACTCCTTCGCCCTGGTCGGCCCGATCAGGCGCGGCAACCGCTGCGTGCCGCCCGCGCCCGGCACTATGCCCAGGCCGACCTCGGGCAGCGCGAACCGGGCGCCTTCGACGGCGATGCGGAAGTCGCAAGCCAGCGTGATCTCCAACCCTCCACCGAGAGCCAGGCCGTTGATGGCGGCTATGGTCGGGGCCTGGAGCCGGGCAAGCCTCTCCGCGAAGGCGCCCAGGGCTCTGTTGTGGGCCCACTTCTCGTCGGCGTCCATCCCGGAGCGTTCCTTGAGGTCCACCCCCGAACAGAACGCCTTCTCCCCCGCGCCGGTCAGGATCATGGCCTTGACCTCCCCTGACACTTCTATCTGCTCCAACGCCTCGCCCAGCTCGCTGACGATACGGGCACCCAAAGCGTTGTAACGCTCGGGACGGTTGAGCATCACCGTCGCTATGCCTTCCTCCTTAGTCACCTCGATCTCTTCAAAATGTTTGGCGTCCATGCTCCA
>JACDGB010000161.1 GCA_013815485.1 Rubrobacter sp. | reverse complement strand
CCGCTGATCCGGTCGTACGAACGCTTCACCGAAGACCTCCTGAATGTACCGTTCTATTCGGTCTCGTCCGGGATAAAGACGGGGCTTGAGATCCACTACGACGACCCGAGGGCTCTGGGGTCGGATCGCATAGTCAACTCTGTCGCCGCCGTGCGCTACTACGGGACACCGGCGATAATCGTGGACTTCGGCACGGCCACGACCGTGGAAGCCGTGGGAAGGGGCGCGAACTATCTGGGCGGCGCGCTCATGCCCGGAATCTACATCTCTCTTGATACTCTCGCCTCGCGGGCGGCCAAGCTCCAGAACGTGGACCTGGAAGTCAGGGCGCCGAAGGCCGTTGCCACCAACACCCCAGACTCCATCCGTAGCGGCTTCATCTACGGATACGCAGGCGCGGTGGACGCCCTGATCCGCCGTTTCAGGGACGAGCTGGCAGCCTCCGAGCCCGTGGATGGTCTCCAGGTCATCGCCACGGGAGGACCGGCCCCGGTCATCGTCCCGCACTGCCATGAGATCCAGACCCTCGACCCCGACCTCACCCTGAAGGGCTTGCGCGTCCTCTACGAGATGAACGCGAAATAGCAGGGCAGAGCTTCAGTGGAAGCCTCTCGTCCGTGGTCCGAACCCGATGTGAACGGTGACGAAGCTGAAATGCTGACCGGCTGAAATGCTGACCGGCTAACACGTTGACACGTTCCACGACCGCTCTTATAATCTCGCACCTTATGACGGAGAAAAATCAAGAACTAGTTACGCCGGATGGGATGGAGAAGCTTCAGGAGGAGCTTCGATATCTCACCGAGGATCGCCGCAGGGAGATAGCCGACCGCATCCGGCAGGCCCGGGAGTTCGGCGACATCTCCGAGAACTCCGAGTACGACGACGCGAAGACGGAGCAAGGGCTTTTGGAGCGCCGCATCAACGAGCTTCAGCGCCGGGTCCGCAACGCGAAGGTCGTGGATCCCTCGAAGTCGGTGGACGATGACTCCGTGGAACTCGGCACCAGCGTGACGCTTAGGGTCGTCGGCAAGGACGAGGAGCGAACCTTCCAGATCGTGGGCGTCAACGAATCCGACCCGACGAGCGGCAAGCTTTCGCACTCCTCCCCGGTGGGCCGCGCGGTCCTGAAACGCCGGGTGGGCGAGAAGGTTACCGTGGCGACGCCCCGCGGCTCGACGGAGTACGAGATCGTCAACGTCGAAATCGCCAGCTAGCCGGCCTGAGAGCCGGTACTTTCAGCGTCTTTTCTACAATTTTCCTTCCAGGCTTTCGTGGAGTAGCGTATGAGCAGTGATTTATCCGCGCCCGTCTGGGCGCAAAGGACGGCGGAGCGCGTGGTGGCGACCCACGGCGATGGACCGCACGTTGTCGTCACCGGCATCAGCCCCTCCGGCATCATCCATAACCTGCGCGAAGTCCTCGTCGCGGAGGCCGTGGCGAACGCCCTGAAAGCTCGCGGCCTGGAAGTTCGTTTCGTCTTCCACGCCGATACGATAGACCCGCTTCGCAGGGTCGCGCCCGGCGTGCCGGAGAGCTTCGAGGCGTATTTCGGACACAGCCTCTCCCGCATCCCCGACCCCGAAGGCTGTCACGCTTCATACGCCGAGCACTTCCTCGTACCGTTCGAGGAATCCCTCCGCGAGATGGGCATGGATATCGAAGTCCTCCGTTCGCACGAACTCTACGAGAGTGGCGTGTATACGGGGGTGACGCGGGAGGCATTGGAGAACACCGCGGCGTTGCGTCGCATCCTTCAAGAGATCAGTGGCCGCGAGATGGCTGAGGATTGGTCGCCATACCAGCCGCGGGCTTCCTCTGGAAACCTCACCGGCAATCGCGTGGCCGAGCATCTGCCGGATGAGAATAAAGTCGTCTTCGTGGATCGGGATGGCAATGAGGGTGTCGCGGATTATTCGAAGGGCGAGGGCAAGCTCGGCTGGCGAGTCGAACTCGCGGCGCGGTGGAAGGCTCTGGGCGTCACGTTCGAGCCATTCGGGAAGGATCACACCAGCCGCGGTGGCTCGACGGACACGGCGGATCGGATGTCGCGGGAAGTCTTTCATTATCCCGTGCCGGGGCGGTACGAGTACGAGTGGAATTACATCAAGGGCCAGGGCGCGATGAGTTCCTCGAAGGGCATAGTGTTGTTGCCGGAGGATCTACTGAGGATCCTTCCCCCCGACGCACTGCGCAGGATGATGCTAGGCCGCGACCCCGCCCGCGCCATCGAACTGGATCTCGGCGAGGGCTTCCCCCGCTTCGTGGACGAGTACAACGCCGAGACCGGGGGGACGGACGTGCCGTTCAACCACCTGGTCCTCGTGGCCCAGACCGCCGGGGACGACGCGGAGGCCGCCGGGATGCTCCGCCGCGGCGGTTACGAGGCGGCGGCAAGAGACCTGGCAAGCCTCTCCCAGGAACTTTCGTATGCTCGCAACTGGGCCAGAGAGCGAGCGCCGGAATCGCTGCGGCTGCGGGTGCTCGACCCGGATGAGTCGGCTGAGGCCGCAGCGGGCCTCGACGAAGAGCAGCGAACATATCTCTCGGCAGTGGCCGAAAAGTTGAGCCCTGACATGGATGGTGAGGCGGTGCAGGAGATGCTGTATTCCACGGCGATCGGACGTGAGATCAAACCGAAAAAGGCTTTCGCGGCGGTGTACACAGTTCTTCTCGGTAAAAAGAGCGGGCCAAAGGCCGGGCCCTTCGTTGCGGGCTTGCCTGACGGTATCGTGCGTGAGAGGTTCCTGGCGTCCCTGGTGTGATGCGGGACACCGAACTTTGTCGGTTCGGCGGATAAGGTAAAAAGTGTCAAGGAAAAGCGATCTGTGAGGTGGTCACGCTGGCTATCGCGCTGAGAGCGTAAAACGCTTAAACAGATCGTCAATGGGCAGAACCTTTTTGTATACTCACGATCAGGCACCGCATATTGGAGAGCAGCATGATTTCAAAGGACAGATTTTGACAGTAGATAATCCGTTTGCCATCGTTGACCGTACACAATTTCAGACCGTTACCCCGACCGGCGTTTTCAAGGACCCTCAAACCGGAGGAGGCTCCCACTAATGTTCGAACGATTTACCGAAAGGGCCCGCAAGGTGGTGGTGCTGGCTCAGGAAGAAGCGCGACAATTCAACCACAACTACATCGGCACGGAGCATCTGCTCCTCGGCCTTCTCAGGGAGGATGAGGGCGTCGCCGCCCGCGCTCTGTCCTCGCTCAACGTCACCCTCGACGAGGTGCGCGAGCAGGTCGAGAGCATCGTCGGCTACGGCGAAGAAGGGACCGGAGGACAGGCGCCCTTCACCCCGCGCTCCAAAAAAGTGCTTGAGCTGGCACTGAGAGAGGCGCTCCAGCTCGGCCACAACTACATCGGCACGGAGCATATCCTGCTCGGTCTGGTACGCGAGAGCGAGGGTGTCGCCGCCCGCGTTCTCAGCAACCTGGACGTCGACCCGGACAAGGTGCGGCGTGAGGTCGTGCGGATGCTCGGCGGCGGTCGTTCCGGTCGTGGCCGGGGTGGCGAGGCCGCCGCGGGTGGCCGGAGCGCCGAGGCCAAGCGTCCCAAGACCCGCCAGCTCGATCAATACGGCAGGAATCTCACGGCTTATGCCGAGGAAGACAAGCTCGACCCGGTCATCGGTCGGACGAAGGAGATAGAGAGGATCATGCAGATCCTCGTGCGGCGGACCAAGAACAACCCGGTCATCATCGGGGAGCCTGGCGTCGGCAAGACAGCCATCGTCGAGGGGCTGGCCGAGGAGATCGCTGAAGACCGCGTGCCGGAGATCCTGTCCGGCAAGGAAGTCTATACGCTGGATCTTGGCGCGCTGGTCGCGGGATCGAAGTACCGCGGTGAGTTCGAGGAGCGTCTCAAGAAGATCATGAAAGAGATCACCGACCACGGTGACGTCATCCTGTTCATAGACGAGATCCACAACCTCGTCGGAGCGGGTGCCGCGGAGGGCGCGATAGACGCTGCTTCGATACTGAAGCCGGCGTTGGCGCGGGGTGAGATCCAGGTCATCGGCGCGACCACGATAGATGAGTACCGCAAGTACGTGGAGAAGGACAAGGCACTGGAGCGTCGCTTCCAGACCATTCAGGTTGGCGAACCTTCCGTCGCGGAGACCGAGCTTATTTTGAAGGGCTTGCGCGAGAAGTACGAGTCGCACCACAAACTCGAGATCACTGACGAGGCCCTGAAGGCCGCTTCGGAGCTTGGCGACCGCTATATTGCGGATCGCTTCTTGCCGGACAAGGCGATTGACCTGATGGACGAGGCAGCGTCGAAGATGAGGATCAAGACCATGTCCTCGCCGCCTTATTACAAGGAGATAGACGACGAGCTGGCCGACGTGCGGCAGAAGAAGGACGCGGCCGTCGAGCAGGAAGAGTTCGAGAAGGCCGCGAGCCTGCGGCACTCCGAGCGCAAGCTCATCTCACAGCGGCGCGAGATCGAGAAAGCCTGGCGCGAGGGCGACGGCGAGGAGCGCGTCTCCATTGGGGAGAATGAGATCGCCGAGATCGTCTCGATGTGGACCGGTATCCCGGTGAGGAAGCTGACCGAGGAGGAGTCCGCGAGGCTCTTGCAGATGGAGGATGCGCTGCACGGGCGCGTCGTCGGGCAGAACCAGGCCATCAAGGCCGTCTCCCGATCCATCCGCCGCACCAGCGCCGGTATACAGGACCCGAACCGTCCGAGCGGCTCGTTCGTGTTCCTCGGCCCCACGGGCGTCGGGAAGACGGAGCTTGCGCGGACGCTCGCCGAGTATATGTTCGGCGATCAGGAATCCATGATCCGTCTGGATATGTCCGAGTACATGGAGCGTCATACTGTATCTCGTCTCGTCGGCTCGCCTCCGGGCTACGTCGGCTATGATGAGGGTGGGCAGCTTACGGAGCAGGTTCGGCGCAAGCCGTATTCCGTGGTCCTTTTCGATGAGATCGAGAAGGCTCACCCTGACGTGTTCAACATCCTGCTCCAGATCCTCGAGGATGGGATGCTCACGGACGCGCAGGGTCGTCAGGTCAACTTCAAGAACGTCGTCCTGATCATGACCTCCAACGTCGGGGCTCAGCATATCAACAAGACCCAGTCACTCGGCTTCGGCGGCGGCAACGAAGGGCTCTCCTACAAGGAGATGAAGAGCCGGGTGACGAGCGAGTTGCGCAAGATCTTCCGTCCCGAGTTGCTCAACCGGATAGACGAGACCATCGTCTTCCACAAGTTGGAGCGCGAGGACATGCGCCACATCATCGAGATACAGCTCAAGCGCCTCCGCAACCAGATGACCGACCGCGACGTGAGCATCGAGTTCACCAC
>JACDGB010000160.1 GCA_013815485.1 Rubrobacter sp. | reverse complement strand
CGGTTGAACTCACCGTCGCAGATCATAGTAATGCCGTTGTTGTAGGCCCAGAAGTTGCCGCGCTCGCTTGAATCTTCCAGCGTCGCCAGCATCCCAGCGTTAACAGAGCCTTTCTTTGCTCCGAGGTACAAGCGAACGTTGCGTGCGAAGAGCTCGTCGCCAAATTCCGAGTATAGGGACACTAACTCTCTTCCCTGAACGGTGGATACCAAGCCTTTACCGAAGCCGCCGGACAACTGTATAGGGCTGGGTTCTACCCGAATTGTCGCACGCTCGATCCGCCGTCCCTCTCCTCTGGATTCACGGAAGAGGTTGTCGAGTACAGATAAATCACAGTGCCTGGCAGCACGCTTGCTCTGCTCATTCTCTGGGTTGCCGTTATAAACGCGGATGCGTTGATCGATATTCTCGTTCTTTGCCCCGCAATAGACGAACCACAGATCAATGCTGTACTCCTTCTCCACTGCCTCCAGGTAGGCACTAGCGGCTTCGGCTAGTTCTGGTTTGCCTTCTTGCCGCAAGGTTTCGGGTTGTGCTAGCCAATCCAAAGAGCTCAATAGGCTATCGACTGTATTGTCTCTCGGCTTGCTGACTCCAGTGGGTGAGTATTTTCCCTGAGCCACTATGATACGGCTCGCGAAGTCATCGACCCAAAATAAATCAATACTCTTGTCATTAGGGCCTTCTACAAGTACGCTCTGGTGCGCTTCCTAGTCGCTGAGATCAAAGGCCAGTTTGCCGAATCAGACAAGGAACGCTTTGCTCTTCGCGATTCCAAACTTACTAGCCAACGCAGTAACTTCGGTGCCCATAACATTCAACAACTGCGGATCCGTCACCTCAATACCCCCACTCAATCGCTGTTGCTCACCTTGTCTTTACTCGGGCTAGAGACTGCGTTCAGAGAACACTTGTGCTCAGGGATTCGTCTCCCATTATACTTGCAAACTGCAACTTTCTGCAGCGCGCCCGGCAGGATTCGAACCTGCGGCCAGCGGATTAGAAGTCCGCTGCTCTGTCCCCTGAGCTACGGGCGCAGCACCGCCGTGCGCGGCGAGAGCGGGTGAGGGGAATCGAACCCCCATAACCAGCTTGGAAGGCTGGGGCTCTACCTTTGAGCTACACCCGCCAGAGCGTACTCTTGGGGCTTGCGGTCGGGGCGAGAGGATTTGAACCTCCGACCCCCTGCTCCCAAAGCAGGTGCGCTACCAGGCTGCGCCACGCCCCGCCGAAACTCCCGTCAAAGTATAGCAGAGAGATTTTCCGCCTATGCCACCGCGGCAGGGGCGACGGCTTCTATCTCCTCATCGAGGAACCTGCCGCCCAACGCGGCGAACTCTTCAGGGTCCGCGCTGCACACGTAGCGGGCGCGACCGTAATCTTCCTGATTCTCTGGGCGGCGAAGGTATCCGCGGCGGGAGAGGGTTCGGGCCGCCTCCAGAGAAGTCTGGCCGGCAGAGGAGATCAGGCGCACCCCCGGTCCCAGGGTGCGGTTGATGGTCGCCGAAATGAGAGGGTAGTGCGTGCAGCCCAGGATCACGGCGTCAACGCCTTTTTCCATTAGCGGATCGCAGTAGCGACGGGTGATCTCTTCGAGTTCCGGTCCTCCCGTCACGCCACGCTCTATGAGCGGCACGAAATCTGGGGCGGCTTGCTCGTAGATCTCGACTCCAGCGTCCAGGTTATGCACGGCCTGCCGGTAGGCCCCGCTGCGGACGGTGCCTTCCGTCGCAAGCACCCCGACGCGCCGGTTGCGGGTCTCCTGCACCGCCGCCCGCGCTCCAGGCTCCACCACGCCGACTATCGGGACATCGAACGACCTCTGCAACGCCTTCAGCGCCGCCGCCGCCGCCGTGTTGCAGGCGATGACGACCAGCTTCACGTCCTGATCCACGAGATAACGCACGATTTCGAAGGCGAAGTACCGCACCTCCGCGAGGTCCCGCGGTCCATAAGGCACCCTGGCGGTGTCTCCAAAGTAGATGGTGTGCTCGTAAGGCAGCCGGTCCCGGATGTCCGCCAGCACCGTCAGCCCGCCGACCCCAGAATCAAAGACGCCTATGGGCCGAGGATCACTCACGGAACGACATTATATCCGGTTCCCAATCTGTTATGTCTGGAACAAAACTCACGAACGACGCTCATGGAAAAGGCCCGCCAACTTTGGCGGGCCTTTCGTAGTGGAGGCGGCGGGAATCGAACCCGCGTCCGCGAGCGCGCCGTCCGCGAGATTCTACGAGCGTAGCTCCCGGTTTAGTTTCGCCTTTCGCCGCAGACCAGGGCGCCGCGGCGGGGCTAGCCCGTTAAGTGTCCCCCGAAAGCCCCGGGACCAGGACCTTCGAGGTAAGTCCACTAAATGAGACCGGGACCCGGGTCGTGGACTACCCGAACCGATCGGGGTCACTGGTTAAGCAGCAACCGCCATGTCATCCACGTTGTTGGCGTGTCTGTTTGGTTGCCGGCGTTTTACGAGTCTCCAGCAAACTCGGCTCGTCTCACTGGACGCTGACCGCTCCCGTCGAAGCCGGTACGCCCCCATGTACGCTGAACATTCTACCTTTTTGCGGCGATTCTTCAAACGAGTACGGGACGCTCGGCGGAATCCGTCAGCGGCGGAGACGTTCCTTCACGGCCCGCTCCATCTCGCGGTCGGCGGTCTTGCGGGCGATCTCGCGCCGCTTATCGTACTGCTTCTTGCGGCTAGCGACGGCGATCTCGAGCTTTATGTTGCCCCTCTTCGTGTAGAGTCGCAAAGGGATCAAAGTCTTCCCGTCCTCCTGGCTCTTGCCGATGAGGCGTGAGATCTCACCCCGGTGCAAAAGCAGCTTGCGGTCGCGGGTCGGGAGCTGGCTCGCGCTCCTCGCGTTCTCATACGGTGAGATGTGCGCCCCGATCAGGAACACCTCCCCATCGCGCACCCGCGCATAGCTCTCCTTCAGGTTCGCCCGCCCCGCCCGGATGGACTTCACCTCCGGCCCGGTCAGCGAAATGCCCGCCTCGTATCGTTCTTCCATCTGAAAATCGTGGAAGGCTTTTCTGTTGCGCGCGAAGTCTGTCATGCGTTCTCCATCAAATGCGTTTCACTATCCTTAATTCGGCCCGCTTCATCAACGGCAGCACGTCAAGCAGTTCGACGAGAACCCGGTCCCCGACGCGGTACGAAGCCCCGATCCGGTCGTTGGAGAGGACGACGCCGCTTGGTTCCACGTCCCACCGTCCGGGGAGCTTGCTCACATGCACGAGCCCCGTCGCCCCGGTCTCCAACTCCACGAAGAGCCCGAAGTTGGTCGTGCTCACGACCGTGCCCTCCATAACGTCCCCCACGCGGTCGCGCATCAGCCACATTAGCGTGTACTCGTCGGCGGTGCGCTCGCAGATCATGGCCCGGTACTCCCGCTCGGAGATGCTCGCCGCCACGCCCGAGACGTCTTCCGGCGGCTTGTCGCCAAGTAGCGCCCGGTGGACGAGGACATCGGCGTAGCGCCGGATCGGGGACGTGAAGTGCGCGTAGTCCTCCAGGGCAAGCCCGAAGTGACCGGGGCTCGACGGCGCGTAGAAAGCCCGTGGCAGGGAACGCAGGATCATATAGTTCACTGCGTCGGACTTGGATCTGGCGGCAATGTCGCCCAAGGTCTCCGGCGTCGGCTCCTCCTGCACACCGATGGCGGCGAGCCTCTCCGCAAGCTCCTGCATGGACTCCTCTTTCGGGCGCTCGTGTACCCGGAATACGGCACCCGGCTTGCCGCGCACCATCTTCGCAACCGACTCGTTCGCCAGGACCATCAGCTCCTCGATCAGCTCGCGGGCCGGGGTCGAACGCCGGACACGAGCCGCAATCGGCACGCCCTCGGGGTCTAGTTCGTAATCCGGCTCCCGCCCCCCGAGATCCAACTTCCCCCGCACGGCAGCCCTCATCTTGAGTTTGCGGGAAAGCTCGTAGGCCAACCTCACCAACTCCGCCTGATCCACGGTCTCTTCGCCGCGCAGGTACGCATCCACCCCTTCATACGTGAGGCGCGCATCGCTGACGATGAGACTGCGATACGCCTTCCGGCTCCGCGCCTCGCCGGATTCCGCGAGGTCCATCTCCACCGTGACGGCGGCCCGCTCGACGTTCGGCCGCAGCGAGCACACGTCATCCGAGAGCCGCGCCGGAAGCATCGGCGCCACCGTCCCTGGCAAATAGACCGAACTGCCCCTCCGAGCCGCCTCCCGGTCTAGGCGGCTCCCCGGCCTCACGAAGTGGGTCACGTCCGCGATGTGGACCCAGACACGATATCCGAACGCCGCCCGCTCCACGGAGATGGCGTCGTCGAAGTCTTTCGCGTCCTCGCCGTCTATCGTCGCCGTGGGCAGATGGCGGAGATCCTGACGCTCACCGAGACCTTCACCGGCGACCGCTTCGGCGGCTTCCTCGACCTTCGGAGAGAAGGCGCGGGAGGTATTCACGGAGGCGAAGAGGGCATCGTAGACGTTGCGGGGGTCTTCGGAGGAACCGAAGACGCGGACCACCTCGCCGCGCAGCGAGCGATCCCTCTCCCGAGCGCGCACCAACACGATATCTCCGGCCTCCGCGCCCTTGCGCAGCCGACGGGAAATCAGCACCGGACGCCGCTCCTCCACGAAGAGCGGATCCGCGACGGAATACTTGCCCGGACGCCGCAGCACAGCCGGTAGGATCACGATTCAACCCGAATAGGAGATGCAACATACATGCTTTGATTCTACCACGAGGCTTCGCCGGTCAGCTTGTCAGCCGGTCAGCAGTAGGTGGAGACTTGCTTCTTCCCGACGCCACGCGAACCGTTCGCCCAGAACGCTTCCGCCGAGAACCGCTCCACGAAGCGCGGACAACCAGATGCCGGAAGTCAGAAAACCCACTAGCTTAAATTCTGACCAGCTACACTCGCAGAAATCGCGTCACTGAAAGGAAGCTGCCGAGAATACCTATCGCGGCGCCGGCGGCCATCAGGATCGCCAGCACCGAGATCGTGCTGACCGCGGAGGATGCGATGGGCAGGAAGGGCAGCGCCTCCCGCGACCAGTCCACGAACAGGTAGTTGAACCAGACGACGACCAGCGCGGCCAACGTCGCCCCGACGAGGCTCTGCAACATCCCCTCGAACACGAACGGCGTCCGCACGAAGCCGTCAGAGGCTCCGACGAGCTTCATCACCTCGATCTCCTGACGGCGGGCGAAGATCGAAACCCGAATGCCATTGGAGATCAGGAGTATGCTGGAGATCAGGAACAAAGCCGTCGCCGCCCGCAGACCCCAGACCATGTACGAGGTGACCGAGTTGAGACGCTCGATGGTCTGTTGCGGAT
>JACDGB010000159.1 GCA_013815485.1 Rubrobacter sp. | reverse complement strand
CTTCTCCGCCTCCTCATACACCGAGGAGTCCCTGATGGTAGCCTTTCCGGCGAACTCCTCCGGCGGCTCGTAGGTACGGATTTCTGTCTGCTCTTCGCTCACGATTCTCCTTTCCCTTGCGACTATCTATCCGACGCGGCGTCCGTGGTTACCATTACGGCACGGCTCACGCGCCTGTTCCGACGCTCTTCGCCCGTGAGGCCGTTCTTCAAAGTGCGGCTATTCCCTTCCTGCGGCTATTCCCTTCCGCGGCCACCCATTCAAGTCTTACGGTATTCCCATTTTCGGCGTCGGTCAATCATCCTGGGCATCTCGAACATTTCCGGGATGCCCAGGGAATCTTTGCTAAACTCCGTCGCGCTCGTGAGCACGGAAGACGAAAACGCAGGTATCCTCGCGCGCCTGAAGGCGCTTCTGATCCGGGAAGACTGGATCTATTTGCTGTCCCTGCTCGTCCCGGTATTCATCTATGACGTCGCCCTGAAGGCCGTTCGCGTGGCGACCCAACTCGACGTACCGGGGCCTCTGGGGTTTCTGGATCAGATCCGCTCGGAGATGTTCTTCAACCTGGGATACGTGGTGCTCTGGATCGGGCTGTTCGCCGTGACCCGCCGCGCACTGACGCGGTTCCCGGCGCTGATTTTCTTCCACCTCGCCACGATCACCGTCGCGGCGCTCACGACATCGGCGCACTTTTACTACAAGACGACGGGCTCGACGCTGGATTTCAGCGTCATTGCTTTCTCCTTCTCCACCTTCGGGGAAGTACAGGAGATCATCGCGTCAGAGACGACGTCGTTGCACTGGCTCCTGATCTCCACCCTCCTCTTCTACGGGGTCGCGGGCCCGGCGATAGTGACCCGCATTCTCGGAGACGACTGGTATATCCCGGCACCATCGGGTGAAAGCGCGCTGGGAGCGGGCGGCGCGCGCCCGGTGGCGCTTTCGATGTGCTTTCTAGCCGTGGTCTTGGGGAGCCTCTCGCTCGTGCCGAGCGTCACGGGGGCGGGAAGTTCTTTCTCCCGGGACGCGGTGGCGAACGTATTCGTCCGGGAACTGGTCGAGCCGCCATCCGGGAAGATCCAAGTCGAACTCGCGGCGGGAGATCTGCCAACTGACGCGACCTTGAAGGCGACGAAAAAAACCGAACGGCGCAACGTCGTGATGGTCGTTCTCGAATCCACCCGAGCGGAATCCACCACGCCATACGCGCAGATCGGAACGACGCCGTTCATGGGTGAGTTGGCGAACGACAGCGTGGTGGCGGAGAACGCCTACGCGGTGGTCCCGCACACCTCGAAGGCGCTGACCGCATCCATCTGCGGCGTGACGCCCCCGCTGGACACAGACCTCACGGAGTCCGAGCCTGACGCTATACCGGGCGATTGCCTGGCGGACCTGCTGGGAGAACAGGGCTACAACACCGCCTTCTTTCAGTCGGCGACCGAGAACTTCGAGCGCCGTCCGCAACTCGTCGAGAACTTCGGCTACGAGGACTTCTATCCGGTCAACGACATGGACAAGACGGGTTTCGAGGAGGTCAACTACTTCGGCTACGAGGACGACATCATGCTGGAGCCGAGCCAGGACTGGCTACTGGAGAACGGGAGCGAGCCGTTTTTCGCCACGTACCTGACGGTGACGACCCACCACGATTACACCGTCCCCGAGCGTTACGGCGAGGAGAAGTACGTAACGGGGGAGGAGAACGAGGACCTCAACCGCTACCTGAACACTATCTACTACCAGGACCACTTCCTGGAGAACCTGTTCGACCAGTACAAGGAGATGGGGCTGTACGAGGACACGGTCTTCGTCATCGTCGGGGACCACGGCGAGGGCTTTGGGGAGCACGAACGATATCAGCACGACGACACCATCTACAACGAAGGGCTGCGCATACCGCTCATCGTCCACGACCCGCGCCGTTCCGAAGGACGGAGGAACGTCGAGCCGGCGGTGAACGAGCTGGATATCATGCCGACGGTGGCGGACCTGCTTAACTACGAGGTAGAGGGAGGCGACTACAACGGGGCTTCGATCCTCTCCCCGCCCCGCGACCGCGTCCTGATGGCGAGCTGCTTCCACGATGACCGATGCCTGGCTAGCATGGAGGACAACAAGAAATACATCTACCACTACGGGAACAAAGCTGACGAGTTCTTCAACCTAACCACCGACCCCCAAGAGAGAAACAACATCGCGGACCAGCAGCCCGATAAGGAGCTGAAAGAACGCCGCCAGGACCTGCTCGTCTGGCAGGCGACGGTGAACAAGATCTACGAGTACCAGCTCAACAAGCCGGAAGAGACTACCATCGAGGAGACCACGGGGATCACGGAGGAGACAACCGCTCCGTAAGCAGATTCCTCCCACCGGCACTTGGCCGACTCTCCACCACCTCGTAGAATATCCGTCTCCACGCGGCCGCGACCGACTGGTAACCGGCGCTCTCGAAGTGGTCGTCGTTTAGGGACCATGTCCAACCACGCGCCGCGGCGCTGTTTGCCTTCGATGGATGCCTTCCCGGCCAGCTATTCTAAATCTCGCCCGCCGCGTCACGCGCGCGTTGGCGAGGTTCCAGCTTCTACCCTAGACTATTCCGTCTGAATACCTAAATAACGAGAAGCTATATCCGGAGGCATTATGGGCGGTTTGCTCGAAGGCAAGAAGATACTGGTCACCGGCGTCCTGGATAGGAGGTCCATCGCTTATTCGGTGGCGCGGCTGGCGCGGGAACAGGGAGCGGAGATCTCCTTGAGCAGCTTCGGGCGCGCGGCGTCCCTCACCCGTCGCACCGCGAAACGCATGGACCCCGAACCGCCAGTCCTGGAATTAGACGCCAACAACCCGGAGGATATAAAGGCCGTCGCCAAAGACCTCGGGGAGCGGTGGGGCGAACTGCACGGCATCGTCCACGCCATAGCCTTCGCCCCGGAGGACGCCCTCGGGGGGAACTTCCTGACCGCCGAGTGGCCCTCGGTCGCCACGGCGCTCCAGACCTCGGCGTACTCGCTCAAGGCACTCACCGTGGGACTTGCGGATCTGATGAAGCCAGGCTCATCGGTGGTCGGACTGGACTTCGACGCGCGGGTGGCATGGCCCGCCTACGACTGGATGGGCGTGGCAAAAGCCGCTCTTGAGTCCACCTCGCGCTACCTGGCTCGTGACCTCGGGGAGCGCGGCATCCGGGTGAACCTGGTCTCCGCCGGCCCCATAAAGACTCTGGCCGCCAAAGGCATCAGTGGCTTCGAGAGCATCGAGGGCGAGTGGGCCAGGCAAGCACCTCTAGGCTGGGACACCGCCGACCCCGAGCCTGTTGGAAAAGCCGTCGTGAGCCTGCTCTCTGACTGGTGGCCCGCGACGACGGGTGAGATCGTCCACGTAGACGGCGGATACCACGCGATAGGAGCCCCGATCCGGTAGGGAGATCCTCAGCTCGTCTCGTCCAGCAGCTTGTAGCTGTTCCAGAAGAACGCGTTGGCGCGCCGATGTCAGCAAGCCCCGAGGCTGTCGCCGTGACGCAGGTGCGCGGGTTCCGCGGGCGCGCCGACCGAGATCGCCACCTTATCCTTGTGACAGAGGGTGACCTTGCCAGGATTGCCGTCGGCCTGTTCTTTTTCAGGCTTGCCGGCAACTTGGAGATTTCCCTTGCCGGGCAGCCTTGCGATGTCGTCGAGTTTGCCCATTCCCCTCAGCTTGCCGTTCTTCTTGCCGCCCTTCACCTTCTCTGGCTTGCCGAGTTCGTCGGGTTTGCCGAGGTAATCGGGTTTGCCTGCCTCCTCATCCATTTCGGGCTCGCCGAGTTGCTCCACGACAGGCAAAGTCTCCTCCGGCGCCGACGGCTCCACGACGGTCGTCTCGACAGTTGTTTCAACAGTTCTCTCGACAGTTTTCTCGACAGTTTTCTCATCTGGTTCGTCGGGGGTGGTGGACTGTGGAGCGGTTGTCTCTGGAGAAGTGGACTCGGGAACGGTGGTGGTATCTGGAGCCGTGGACTCTGGCTGGCCGTTGTATAGCGAAGTTGGGGTAGAAGTATTTTCCCTGGCGACGGTGACGCCCGCGACTGCGATCAGGAGTACGGTGAGGGTTGCGAGAATGACGGCGCGGCGCATGATGGGCTCCTATCTGGACAAGACGGTTTGATACCGTTGTCGTCTCGCAAGACGGATAACTTTAACGTGGGCTGCCGAGTCTAGCGGCGGGCCAGGGAAGCGAACTTGGTGTATTGCTCCATCCAGGCGAGCTTGACCTTGCCGGTGGGGCCGTTGCGGTGCTTGCCCACGATGACCTCGGCGATGCCCTTGTCGTCGGAATCCGGGTTGTAATACTCGTCTCGGTACAAGAACATTACCATGTCCGCGTCCTGTTCTATGGCGCCTGAATCGCGAAGGTCGGAGAGGAGCGGGCGCTTATCGTGGCGTTGCTCGACGGCGCGGGAGAGCTGGGCGATGGCGAGGACTGGTACATCGAGGTCACGGGCGAGGACTTTGAGGCCGCGGGAGATCTCGGCTATCTCCTGCTGGCGGTTGTCGTGGCGATTTCCCTGCCCAACCATGAGCTGAAGATAATCCACGACGACGAGCGAGAGCGGGGTCCCCTGCTGGGCCAGCAAGCGGCTGGAGAGACGCCTGACCTTCGCCCTCATCTCCATGAGCGTGACCCCGGCGGTATCGTCTATCCAGATGGGGGCCTGGCTGACCTCCGCGACACCCCGCACGAGCTTCGGCCAGTCCTCCGCCTTGACGTTCCCGCTCCTGAGAGACTGCGTCGGGATGCGGATGGTCTGGGAGATCAAACGCTGCACCAACTGCTCTTTGCTCATCTCCAGGCTGAAGATTGCGACCGGCAGTTTCTGCTGCCCGGCGGCGTGCCAGATGGCGTTGAGAGCCATCGCGGTTTTCCCCATCGCCGGCCTGGCGGCGAGGACGACGAGGTCGCTCTTGTGGAATCCGGTGGTGAGACGGTCGAGGTCGTCGAAGCCGGTCTCGACGCCAGTAACTTCGCCCTCGGACTCGTAGAGGCTCTGTATCATCTCCAGCGCCCCCGAGGCAAGCTCGGAGACGGGCGAGAGCTGCTCCTTGAGGTTGCGGTTGGAGACATCGTAGATGAGCTGCTCCGCGGAATCTAGTGCCTCGTTCACGTCGTCGGGTTCGCGGAAGGCGTCTTCGGAGATACGGCTCCCGGCATCTATGACGGCCCGCAGGAGCGACTTGGCGCGCACTATCTCGGCGTAGCGGCCAGCGTTGGAGGCGGTCGGCACGCTCTCGACGAGCCGGAAGACGTAGGGACGGCCCCCGATCTTGTCGTACTGGTCTATGTTTCTTAGCTCGTTGGTGAGGGTGAGCTGATCTA
>JACDGB010000158.1 GCA_013815485.1 Rubrobacter sp. | reverse complement strand
GCGTCGGTCTGCTTGGAGATCGAAGCGGCGGCCATGTGCCGGCTGCCGAGTCCGAGCGGCACGTCGAGGTCGTCTGAGACGGTGTCCACGTAGCGGGCCGCCGACAGCACCACGCCCTCTTCCGAGACGATGAAGGCTCCATCGAGTTGGGCGAGTTCCTTCAGCGTCTCGCGCATGTTCGGGTCGGTGATCTGCTTTCTCTCTTCGGGATGGCCTTGCAGGGGGTCCAGGATCAAGGGCTTCGACCGCCGCATTACCTCCTCAGAGTCGCCGACCACGAAGAGCGTGCCGATCTTGCGTCCTTCCCTTCCTTCCCTGGCGATCTCCACCGCCAAAGCGATGGTCTTCTCCAGAACGGCGGAGTCCACCCCGCGCTTCTCGGAGCAGATCTCGTCGAACAACCGCGTCTTGTCACTCATCAGGCTCTCCTTTCTCATCTATCACCGGCAACCGCGTCTGAGTGTACCCGCGCCAAGTGGGCCATCGCGCCTCCCGAAAGCCCGTGGACCATCCACCGACAAAATAACCGGCTCTGCCATGAAATACCGCCCTTCCAAATGCAACTGTTAAATGTTCGTTTCACCCGCAAAATCGCGCTTCGAGGTTCCTATGGGGACCCTCAAGGACACTCGAAAAAATTGTAGCACCCACGACAACCTATCCGTTCGGGCGGGTCTCCCGTGACGCTAGATGCCGTTATTAGCGTCGAGCTTCGGCAGACCCTCTGGGAGATGGCTGCTCATTGTGTCCGAATGTTCGCCGTGGAGCGCGATGGCTCTAGATTACCCTACTCGAACAGCCCTGTTTGCGCGCGCTGAGTGTCTGGAACGTAGTTCGTGATGAGTAGCTCGGTGATGTTCCGGTTCCTGGAGTCAAGGTTTATCTCTCTACGATTCTCGATGTCGGTCATATGGTAACCGTCGAAGAGTTGGTGGATGAAGGGTGTATTGCTGCTGCTGACCGCCCGGCGCACGCCTCTCAAATCCAACCCCCAGCAGAAGGCAGCCAACCTGAAATGATCGTTCTCACGGAACTGGTCCTTCGTGTAGCGGTTGAAGTCCGAGTGGAACCGCTCCTCGAGCTTCTCATCTTATTCGGCTACCCGCTGGGTGAGGATGCGCTCGACTTCCTCGGCGTTCCGGCGGTTCTCGTCGCGCATCCGGCGGAAGAACCCGGCGAGCTCTCCGTCGCTGCCGCTCTCGGCCCGCCTCGCCAGAGCCTCGTACCTGTCAGCGTTCTGCATGGCTATGTCGTACAGAGCATCCTTCATGCCGCGTGCCTCCACGACTCGGAATTATCAACGAACAGAATTATGTGCCAAATGCACATAGTGTCGATGGTCTGAATTGTGCGATGCGTGGGTGGCAGGGACTACTGCGGCGTCGTCCGGGACAGAACGTCTCCCATTCGTTCCAGCGCGAGGGAAATGTTCTCGCGGGAGTTGGCGTAGGAGAATCGGAGATGTCCTTCGCCGTGTTCCCCGAAACCCGTGCCGGAGAGGCAGGCTACGCCGGCTTCTTCGAGGAGCGTGTCCGCCAGGGACTGGGACGAATATCCGGTGTCGGTGATGCGTGGGAAGGCGTAGAACGCGCCTTTCGGGGTGGCGCACTCGACGCCGGGGAGGGCGTTGAGTCCGGCCAAGATCTGGTCTCGGCGGACTCGGAACTCGGCGAGCATGCGTCCGACGCTATCCTGCGGGCCTGTGATGGCGGCAAGCCCGGCTTGCTGGGCGACGGCGCTGGCGCAGGAGTTGGAGTTGGTTTGTAGTTTGGCGACCTCAGTGGCGAAGGCTTTCGGCATCACGCCGTAGCCGAGCCGCCAGCCGGTCATCGCGTACGTCTTGGAGAAACCGTCCAAAATCATGGTGCGCTCGTCGGGGCCGAGGCCGGGCTCTGAGGCGATGGAGGCGAACTCGTCTCCGTAGGTGAGTCGGGAGTAGATCTCATCGCTCAAAATAGGTACTTCCGGGCGCTCGCGAAGGATATCCGCGAGGCCGGCTATGTCATCTTGCGTCAGGACGCCGCCGGTGGGGTTGGCGGGTGAGTTGAGGATCACGAGCTTCGTGCGGTCGCTCAGGCCGGCGCGGAACTCATCGAGGTCGAAGCGGAAATCATTCTCCTGGCGCAACGGGACGAAGACGGGACGGCCACCGGCGAAGCGGATCATGGATTCGTAGATCGGGAACGCGGGGTTCGGCAGCAGAACCTCGTCGCCAGCCTCGACCAGCGCGAGGATGACGAAGAACATTATGGGCTTCCCGCCCGGCGTGACGACGACCTGCTCTGGGTCCACATCCACGCCGCGGCTAGCCGAAACATCCTCGGCTATAGCCTCCCGCAGATCGGGGATACCGGCGGACGGAGTGTAGTGGGTGTGGCCGTCGCGCAGAGCCTTGCATCCGGCCTCGACGATATGCTCTGGAGTATCGAAGTCCGGCTCGCCGATCTCCAGATGGATGATTTCGCGTCCCCGAGCCTCCAGCGCATTGGCCTTCGCCAGCACCGAAAAAGCCGATTCAGTCCCAAGACGCCCCATCCGATCCGCCATCTCCACCGCGACGCTCCTTCCTCTTGACTCGATACGTTGCCGTCCAATTACACCATACGCTGGAACCCGGACGCGAAAGATCGGGAGGACTGCCGCGTCGAGGTGAAGATCCTGCCGTCTCACGGCGAGTCGCATAGGGGTTGGTCCTACCCGCGACCCGCCATCACAGTTGATTGCGGAGCGGTTGGACTTCCGCGACCCGCGCTACCAGCACTCGGCTTTCAGCGGTTCAGCTTCTCATTTCCTGCCGATTGCTGAGGGCTGTCAGAGGTTGAACTCCCAGTTCTGTCCGACGAGGTCGTGGCCGAAGCTATGGTGCTTCTCTTCTTCGACGAGCTGGAAGCCTTGCTCCTCGTAGATGTGCCGGGCGGCGTGGAGTACGTCGTTGGTCCAGAGCGTGAGCTTCTGGTATCCGGCGCGACGGGCGAATCGGATGCATTCTTCGACGAGGCGAGCCCCCAGGCCGAGGCCGCGCGCCTCCGGCTCGACCAGAAGGAGACGCAGTTTGGCGACCTCTTTGCTCTCCTTCACGAGAAAGACGCAGCCGACGATACGATTGCCCATCTCCGCGATCCAGGCTCGTTCCCGTCCCGGATCGTAGCCGTCGGCGAAGTCCGCCACGATGCGGGCGACGAGCACCTCGAAACGACCGTCCCAGCCGTACTCATTGGCGTAGAGCGCGCCGTGCCGGTGGACGACCCAGCCCATGTCGCCCGGCTCGTGCTGCCTCAGAAAGAACGGCTCGGAAAACTTGAACCTCCCGCCAGGCTCCTCGCCGAGGATGCCCTCGATGGTCCGCATGGCGTCGAGGAGACGCCGCCGGGCCCCTTCCGAAAGTCCGCCGAGCATCTCGGCCACCTCCTCGCGCGACCGCTCATCGAGCAGCGAAACCGCAGCCTCGCCGTCGGGGCTGAGGAAGAGCAGACGCCGCCGGCCGTCGGCCTCCGATCGCGCCCGGTCTACCAGACCCCGCCGCTCAAGCCGGGCCAGGATGCGGCTGAGATGGCCGGGATCCAGGCCCAAACCCCGAGACAGGTCGGTCGCCGTCGGATCGCCACGCCCCGAGACCTCGATCAACACCCGAGCCTCGACGAGCGTGTGGGGACTGTGCAATAACCCCTCCCGCAGAACCCCGATACGGCGCGTGAAAAACCGGTTGAAATGCCGGACCTCCCGAACTTCCATCCCCAAATCTTCCTCTATCATGCGCCACCTCCTTCTCGTATGCTTGTCATTGTCCATTGTTTGTTTGCTTTAGTCAATTAGTTGATGGATGGTAGCAAAAGAGTGATGCGTTCTTCAGCGTCGTTCGACAAAGGCAAATCGTGGACTAGACTGGTCTCCGAGAGATATGGAAGGAGAATGCCGTGGCTAGAGAAGGCACAGTCGGGATGTTCGAGAGGGCTGGATGGGAGGTCCGTGAAGAGGGTGATTCCGCGGAGGTGATGGGCGGCGCGGGCCGGTACGAGATTCGTCCCGACGAGAAGATACTCGGTCACGAGACCGTCTTCGAGATACGGGACGAAGAGTTGAGCGTGAAAGCTTACGCTCGGAAGGTCCCGACCCCGGAGCGGGCCGCAGAGTTGTTGGATCGGTACGGGGTGCCGTCCGGCATGTCGGACGCGACGCCGGGCAAGGTGCCACTGGTGCCACCGGGCGCGGAAGAGGACGGCTGAGACGCCGGAATCTTCCGGCTCGACGAGAACGTGGCACGGGAAAGCGCGGACCCGCGTCGTTGTACTGCTCACGCTCCTCGTCGCGTTCGGGTGCGGTGAAGACGAACGCGGCGAGATCGGTGAAAGAACACGACCAGCGGGCAAGCAGCCAAACATCGTTCTCGTGCTCGCCGACGACTTCGACCCCACGCTCCTTCGGGCGATGCCCGAGACCCGTGGCGGCCTGCGGGACCGGGGCGTGACGTTGGAGAACGCCGTGATCTCCACCCCGATGTGCTGTCCGTCGAGGGCGACGATCCTGACCGGCATGTATCCACACAACCACGGAGTCTGGTACACGAGAGGAATTCGGGGCGGATGGCCCGCCTTCCAGGCTCGCGGACTCGATGAAAACACGGTGGCGACGTGGTTGCGCGGCCTCGGCTACCGGACCTTCTTCGCTGGGAAATACCTCAACGGCTACGACGACACTCGCTACGTCCCGCCCGGCTGGGACGTCTGGAACGGCTACCTCGGTGAGTATCCTGGTGAGACGTTTCGCCTGAACGAAAACGGCGAGATAGAGACGCACGAGCGCGACGAGGTCCACGACACCGACCTCATTGCCCGCGAGATCGAAGCCTTCATCCGAGACACTGAAGAGCCCTTCTTCGCGTACGTCGCCCCGAACGCGACGCACAGCCCATACTACGCCGCCAAGCGTCACGCGGACGACTTCTCCGGCGCGAAGTTACCCGAATCTCCCAGCCGCGACGAGCCCGATGTCTCGGACAAACCCCGCTACGTGCGCGAGGGGCCGACCCTGACAGACGAACAGGCAGCCGTGGAGCACGACGTTCACCGTCAGAGGCTCAGGGCAGCCGCTTCACTGGACGACCTCGTGGGCGGCGTCATAGACGCTCTTCGGTCCTCCGGCGAGTTGGAGAACACCTACGTGTTCTTCTGGACGGACAATGGCTACCATCTTGCCGGGACGCACCGGCTTCCACGCGGCAAGCACACGCCCTACGAAGAGGATGTCAACGTCCCGATGTTCGTCCGGGGACCGGGCGTGCCGGAGGGTGTCGCGCGAGAGGGACTCGCCTCAAACACGGACCTCGCGCCCACGTTCACCGCGATAGGCGGGGCCGCCGCG
>JACDGB010000157.1 GCA_013815485.1 Rubrobacter sp. | reverse complement strand
GCCTGCGGCTTCCACTATCTTGTTGAGGTTCTCTTTGGCGAGGTAGAAGTCAACGAACTCCTGGACCGTCGAGTTCTCTTCCAGCGCCTGCGTGCTGACGTAGATGAACAGCGGACGCGAGAGGACGTACTCTCCGGAGCGGATGCTGTCCTCGGTCGGCGCGACGCCGTCTACTTCGAGGGCCGTGAGCGCATCGCGGTTGCTCTCGTAATAGGAGTAGCCAAAGTACCCGAGCGCGTTCTGGTCGCCCGTGACGCCCTGCACGAGCACGTTGTCGTCCTCGCTCATCTCGACGTCGGATTGGCGGCTGACCTCTTCCTCGTTCCCAACAATAGCCTCATTGAAGAACTCGTACGTGCCTGACTCCGTGCCTGGGCCGTAGAGGGTTATCTCCTGGTCCGGCCAGCTAGAACGGACCTGGCTCCACTGCGTGATCTCATTCTCCGCAGCCGGCTCCCAGAGCGTCTTGAGCTCTTCACTAGTCACGTCGGTTGCGAAGTTATTATCTTTGTTGACCACGACGGAGATGCCATCGTAGGCGATCTCGAGCTCGATGAACTCGACGCCGTTCTCCTCGCAGATCGGGATCTCCTCAGCCGCGTCTATCGGCCTCGAAGCGTCGGAGATCTCGGTGTCGCCCTGGCAGAAAGCCTCGAAACCGTCGCTGGTCCCCGCCCCGCCGACCGAGATCTCCGCGTCCGGGTTCTCCTCGCTGAACAACTCGGCCGCGGCCTGGGTGATGGGCAAGACGGTGCTCGACCCTTCGATGGAGATCGGCCCCCCACCATCGCTGGCGGCGCCACTACCACTGGCGCTCTCGCCGGAGCTATCGCCTCCACCGCCGCAAGCGGCCAGCCCCACGGCCAACATAGAGACGAACGCCCCCGCCAAAATCCTCGAACACACAGTCCTTCTCAACCCATTTGCTCCCTTCACTAAGAGACCAGAATCGCAAGCCGACTTTCAGGGCACGATCATAGGGCATGGCAGCCGGCATTTAGTTTCACTTATGTAAACTCGGGTTTAAATCCACGTTAAACGGAGGGGCTTTTGGTCTCCAGCGAGAGACGCGCCACGACCGGATAATGGTCGCTCGGATACACGGGTGGCTCGGCGTCGCGGATGGTCTCGCACGAGTGAACGGTCCATCGCGCTTGTTCCGGGGCATCTCGCAGCAGGATCCAATCTATCCTCACCTCGCGCTCCGTCTTCTTCGGACTGAATTCCTCTCCTCGAAAGCGGTGGAAAGTGTTCGTCCGCCCGTTGCCCGCGACGATGTGGGCATCGGAAAATCCAGCTTCGGCGAAGATGTCGTAGGTCGTGGAACCGGGGTCGCAGTTGAAATCGCCGGTCATTACGATGGGGAGACCATCCGCCAACTCTTCGAGCCGCTGGATGATGAGCCGCGCGCCCTGTTGACGCGCATGGCCGCTGATGTGATCGAGGTGAGTATTCAGATGCACGAACTCCGCGCCGCCGAACCTTTCGGACAGCAGCCGAAAGCGCGCCCAGTTGGCGGAGCGGACGTGGCGCGCCTCCCACGACCGAGAGTATTCCTCGGGTGTCTCCGATAGCCAGAAGCCGCCTCGCTCGACAAGCTCCAGCCGGTCTGTCCGCCAGTAGATGGCGTTGTGAGCGTGGGGCTTGCGGTTTTCGTAGCGCGGGCCGGAGATACGTTTGTAGCCGCGTAGCTTTTCGTCGTGGACGCTGCGATTGCCGACTTGATGTTCCTGGAAGCCGATCACATCCGGCGCGTGCTTCTCTATGACGCGCGCGTTCAACGAAGCACGCCGCTTCCAGGCGTTCTCGCCGTCGTGGTGCTGAGAGCCCCGGACGTTGAAGGTCATTATTTTGAAGGTTTCAGGCATCAGGTGTCAGGCTTCAGGTCTATTGCGGCGAGGCGTGATCCCGGCTCCGCATCCCTCATCAGATGGAAGCCGAAAATTCGTGGAGCCGCATCCGCCTCCTTCTTCAGAACCACGTTTCACGTCGAGCCGTCTTTGCTGACTGGCTAACACCGTGACCGGCTTTATTCCCACTCTATCGTGCCCGGCGGCTTGCTGGTTATATCGAGGGCGACGCGGTTCACGCCGGGGACTTCGTTGATGATGCGGTTGGAGATCCTCTCCAGAAGATCGTGCGGCAACCTCGCCCAGTCCGCCGTCATGGCATCGTCGCTCGTGACGGCCCGGATGACGACGGGATAAGCGTAAGTGCGAGCATCGCCCATCACGCCGACGGAGTGGATGGCGGGCAGCACAGCGAAGCTCTGCCACAAGCCGCGGTAGAGTCCGGCGTTCCTTATTTCATCCTGAAGAACGAAGTCGGCCCGGCGCAGTATCTCCAGCCGCTCCGCCGTCACGTCCCCGATCACCCGTATAGCAAGTCCAGGACCAGGGAACGGCTGACGCCACACCATCCTCTCCGGCATCCCGAGTTCCGCCGCGACGACGCGCACTTCGTCCTTGAACAGGTTTCGCAAGGGTTCCACCAGGTCGAGGTCCATCACCTCGGGGAGGCCGCCGACGTTGTGGTGGCTCTTTATCTTCGCTGCGTCGCGGGTGCCGCTCTCGATCACATCGGAGTACAAAGTCCCTTGTACGAGAAACTTCGCGTCCTCCAGCTTTCCCGCCTCCTCCTCGAAGGTGCGGATGAACTCCTCGCCGATGATCTTGCGTTTCCCCTCCGGATCAGTGACGTTCGCCAGCTTGTCCAGGAAACGCCCCTTCGCATCTACGTGGACGAGTGGAACGTCGGAGTTCTCTCCGAAAGCCTGCACGACCTGCTCCGCCTCGTTCTGACGCAAGAGGCCGTGGTCCACGAAAACGCACGTCAGGTTGTCCCCGATGGCCCGATGCACGAGTATCGCCGCCGTCGCCGAGTCAACCCCACCGGAGAGACCACAGATCGCCCTCGCGTCACCGACCTGCGCCCGGATCCTCTCAACCGCGTCCGTAATAATGTTGACCGGCGTCCAGTCCGGGGAGCAACCGCAACCCTCATAAAGAAAGTTCTTCAGCACCTCCATCCCATACTCGGTGTGCCGTACCTCCGGATGAAACTGCACCCCGTAGCGTCCTTTCTCCCGTTTCTCGAAAGCGATGATCGGCACGGAAGGCGTCTCGGCGGTCACGGCGAAACCCTCCGGGGCGGCGAACACAGCATCGCCGTGGCTGGTCCAGGCTTTCTGTTCTTCGGGAGTGCCGGCGAAGAGGCCGTCGTGGTTCGTTATCCGCAGGTCGGAGCGACCGTACTCCCGGATCTGGACTGCCCCCACCTCGCCGCCGAGCATGAGGGCCATGAGCTGCATCCCGTAGCAGATGCCGAGCATCGGAACGTCGAGGCTGAAAAGCTCTTCGTCCACCTGCGGCGCGCCTTCTTCGTAGACGGAGTTAGGACCGCCGGAGAGGATGATGCCCTCCGGGTTTTTCGCCCGGATCTCCTCGACCGGCGTGTCGTATGGGATCATCTCCGAGAACACGCGGCATTCCCGGACGCGACGCGCTATCAGTTGCGAGTATTGACCACCGAAGTCGAGGACCAGGATCAAGCTACTTGCCCATCCCGACCTGCTGGGAACGCTGCTCCATTTTGCCTTCGGTCGCCAGCGACGGCGCGAACATGATCTCGGCCTTCTGAAACTCCTTGATATTCTGATAACCGGTGGTCGCCATGCTGGTCCGCAATGCGCCCATGAGGTTCAATGTACCGTCGTTCTCGCGGGCCGGGCCGGTCAGGATCTCCTCCATTGTTCCGGTGATATTGGTCTGGATGCGCGTGCCTCTCGGCAGGGTCGGATGGAAGGTCGCCATGCCCCAACTGTAGCCACGGCCCGGAGCTTCCTCGGCTTTGGCGACGGCGCTGCCGAGCATCACGGCGTCGGCGCCACAGGTTATGGCCTTGGCGATCTCTCCCCCGGTCCGCATCCCACCATCTGCTATGACGTTCACGTATTCGCCGGTCTCCATGTAGTGACGGGTGCGGGCGGCAGCGGCGTCGGAGATGGCGGTCGCCTGGGGGACGCCGACCCCGATCACGCCCCGCGTCGTGCAGATGCGCCCCGGTCCCACCCCGACGAGCACGCCGACGGCTCCCGTCCGCATCAGATGCAAGGCCGTGGAGTAGCTGGCGCAGCCACCGACCACGACGGGGACGTTCAAAGACGGCACGAACTCCATCAGATTCAGCGGCTCGACGCTGCGGGAGACGTGTTCCGCGGAGACGACGGTACCCTGGATCACGAGCACGTCCAACCCGGCTTCGATGGCGGCCTGATGATACTTCTCCACCTTCTGGGGCGTCAAGGAGGCGGCGGCTATGACGCCTTTGTCTTTGATCTCCTGGACGCGGCGGAAGATTAACTCCTCCTTGATAGGCTCTTTATAGATATCCTGCATCATCCGCGTGGCTTTCTGCTCCGGGAGGCTTGCTATCTCCTCGAAGACGGGGCCGGGATCTTCGTATCGAGTCTGTATGCCCTCCAGGTTCAGTACAGCGAGCCCACCAAGCTCCCCGATGATACCGGCCGTCACCGGGTCAATGGCCGCGTCCAGCGCGCTCGCCAGGCACGGCAGGTCGAGGTGCAGGTTCCCGAGCGACCAGGAGATGTCTACGTCCTCCGGGTCGCGGGTCCTCCGGCTTGGCACAATAGCGATCTCATCCAGACCATAAGCCCGGCGCGCCGTCTTTCCACGTCCTATCTCGATATCCATGATAGCGGGATCTCCTTTTCCGGTCTCTACGAGCAGGCACAGAAAAGCCCACGGAGAACGCCCCCGTGGGCCTCTACGATCTTTTCCACTAAACGCCGCAAATCCCACTCATGCTACACCCGCCCCGCTTACGGGGTCAAGCCAACGCGCAGCCTAGATAACCTCCAACAAGCTCAACACCACCACGGCCACGAGCACGACCAGCAAAACATAGATGACGTTGCTCAAGCTCATCCCGGCCTCCGGCTATCAGAAGAGCAGGTAGATCACCACCACCACGAGGATGACGATGACCACCAGCCCGACGAGCCCGCCCGGTATCCCTCTCATGCGCCAACCTCCATTGTTAGAGAAGCCTCGAAAGCAGCAATATTGCGACTATCACCAGGATAATCACCACCAGAATGTACACTAGGTTACCCGACCTCATTTCTTCACCTCCCGGTTTCGCTCGTTTGTATTCTAGGACACGTTTTGTACCCTCGACGTTACACCCGAAACAAAAAGGCGGCGCCCCGCGAGGGAGCGCCGCCTGGAAGAGAGCTGCCATTTCCCAACGACCATGGTGAATCGAACCTTTGAATACAGGCTCTATCCGAGCCGTCGCCAACGCAGCCTGCTTATGAAGTGCCTGATAGAGTCCCGGCGC